>JBAIWU010000387.1:0-5425 GCA_037917155.1 Candidatus Eiseniibacteriota bacterium | reverse complement strand
GGGCGTGCGCGCCGCGCGCGAGGGCAGGGCCGACGATCCGGCGGCGGTGCGCCGCTACCTCGCCGCGAAGTTCGGCGACGGGCTCGAGCCGGCGCGCGCGGCGCTCGTCGCGCTCGCGGCGTCGATGGCGCCCGAGCTGCTCGCCGGGCACGCGTTCGCACTCTACGAGCGCTTCCGCCCGGCGGTGCCCCCGGGCGCGGGCGGCTGGGGTGCGAAGGGCGTGCTCGACCTGGGCGCGATCCGCGCGCTCGCGAAGCAGCGCTGAAGCCGGCGGTTGCGGTCGTTACCAGCATCCAGACAACTCGTTGGAAGCATTATTTTTGCCTTGATACGCCAGAACTCTATGGCAAGGTTATAGATATTATAATCCGCTTGTAAGATGGCTAATTTCGCCATAAAGTCGCAGCCATGGATCCCATCCGAAACCCCTTCGCGCCTGGCGCCGGCAGCCGCCCTCCCGAGCTGGCCGGACGTGGCGCACTGCTCGAGACAGTCCGAATCGCCATCGCCCGCGTGCGCCTCGGTCGCCCGGCGAAGAGCCTCCTGATGGTCGGGCTGCGCGGTGTGGGCAAGACGGTCCTGCTGGACCGGATGCTCGACGAGGCGCGCCAGACCGGAGTCGCCTGCGTGCGCCTCGAGGCGCCCGAGGGCCGCTCGCTTCCCGCGATGCTGGCACCGCAACTCCGCGTCGCGCTGCTGCAGCTCAGCCGGGAGGAGAAAGCCCGACACGCTGCCGAGATCGGCCTCCGCGCGCTGGCCGGCTTCGCGGGGGCGCTCAAGGTGAAGTTCGGCGACATCGAGGTAGGCATGGACCTCGAGCCCCTCAAGGGCCTCGCGGACAACGGCGACCTCGAGCAGGACCTGCCAGCCCTGCTCGAGGCGGTTGGCGACGCCGCGAGCGCGGCTGGCACGGCGCTGGTGCTGTTCGTGGACGAGCTCCAGTACGTTCCGGAGCCTCAGCTCGCGGTGTTGATCGCGGCGCTGCACCAGTGCACGCAGCGGCAGGTGCCGGTGACCATGGTGGGCGCGGGCCTCCCGCAGCTTCGGGGGCAGACCGGTGAGGCGAAGTCCTACGCCGAACGGCTCTTCGACTTCCCCATGGTCGGCGCCCTTGATCCTGCCGACGCGCGACGGGCGATCGTCAAGCCGATCGAGGACGAAGGTGCGCGAATCGAGGAGTCCGCGGTCGAGCTGATCATCCGTCAGACGCGGGGCTATCCCTACTTCCTGCAGGAGTGGGGCAAGCACGCGTGGGAGGCGGCGAGCGCGTCGCCCATCACTCGCGCCGACGTCGAGTCCGCTTCGCGGACGGCGGTTGCCGCGCTGGACGCGAGCTTCTTCCGCGTGCGCTTCGACCGCCTGACGCCGCTGGAGAAGCGTTACCTGCGATCGATGGCGGAGCTGGGCGCGGGCCCCCATCGATCCGGGGACATCGCGGCCGTGCTGGAGCGGTCGGTGACGTCGCTGGCGCCGACGCGCAACCAGCTCATCTCGAAGGGGATGATCTGGAGCCCGGCACACGGGGACACGGCGTTCACGGTGCCGCTGTTCGACGAGTTCCTCCAGCGCTTCATGCCGGGCGCGGACTGGCGGGGCGGCTAGCGCGACTCCTCGCCCGTCGCAGCCGTGGCGCGGCCTCACGCGCGCTCGAGCACGTAGATCGCCCACGGCGCGACGCGGGTCTCGCTGACCCACGCGACGCCGTCGTCCGCGCGGCCGAGCGGGCGGTGCTCGGCCACCGCGCGCAGGCCCGCGCCGGCGTGGACGTCGAGGTAGTCCTCGTGCGGCCAGAGGACGTCCTCGACCGGGCGGGGGTCCTCGACGTCGACCATGCGGGTGTGGACGGGATCACCCGCCTTCGCGGCGCGATTGCCGGGGAAGTCCTTCGTCGTGAACGACGCCCACTCGTTCACGTAGATCTCGGGCGTGCTCACGAGGCTGACGAGGCGCCCTCCGGGGGCGAGCCGCTCCCGCAGGCCCGCGAACAGCGCCGTCTTGTGGTCGCGTCCCGGCACGTTGTCGAACGTGAACAGCGACTGCACGAGATCGAAACCGCCGGCGGGCAGCGCCGAGAAGTCGCCGTCGGCGATGACGCGGTAGTCGCCGCCGGGGTCGCGCTCGCGCGCGAGGCGGACCATCTCCGGGCTCACGTCGACGCCGGTGGCTTCGAAGCCCAGCCGGGCGAGGAAGCGGGTCGAGCGACCGGCGCCGCAGCCGAAGTCGAGCGCGCAACGCCCGTGCACGTGCTCGCGGAAGAGCGCGGGCAGGTCGCGGTACGCGAGGAAGTACGTGCCGGGGAACTCGAGCGTCGCGTACGCCGCCGCGCGCCGGGGATCCTCGTAGACGTTCGAGAAGCTCACCGCGGGTCCGCCCTTCGGAAGGAACGGCCGTCCGCGACGCCGGCGCGCGGCCCGGCCGGGCGCCCGCTCACCGTTTCGCGCGCGCCACCGGCCCGAGTCGCGTCACGTCGCCGATCATCGCGGTGTCGGCGGGGAACAGGCCCACCTTCGCGAGCCGCGGCACGAGCGGCACCCAGCGCGGCTCGCGCGCGAAGACCTCGCGGAAGATCTTCCGGGCCTCTTCCTGGCGGCCGTTCGTGTACATCGTGACCGCGGCCCAGAAGCGCAGCTCGACCACGTCGGGCGCGAGGCGCATGGCCTCGGCGTAGGCCCTGGCGGCCTCCTCGGGCTTCTTGTCCGCCGTGAACGCGTCCCCCTGGTCCTCGAGGTTGTAGGCGCGGCGCAGCCGCAGCAGCCGCCGCAGCTCGACGAGCGGCTTCGGGTTGTCCTCCACCCGCAGGTTGACGACGACGTCGTTCCACGGCTTGCCCGAGCCCTGCGCCTTCACGACGAGGATCGCCGCGGACTGGCGGCCGCGGATGTCGCCGCCGGCCTTCTCGGCCGCCTCGAGCGCCTGCATCAGCCGTTCGGCGAGGTCGCCCGTCGCGTGCTCGTACGCGGCCTTCATCGCCGGCCAGATGGTCGGGTTCGCCATCAGGTTCGCCTGGCAGGAGAACTGCTCGCCCTGCGCGTCGCCCGCGTCCGGGATGCACGCGGGCCCGGTGTAGGTCGCGACGTTGCCGTGCGCGTCGACCATGGCGACCTGCCGGCCCTCGTGGTGCGGGTCGGCGCGCAGCAGCGAGTCGAGCGCCTGCCGCGCGGTGAGGCCGTGGCGCATGAGGTCGAGCCCGAGCGGGCCGTAGTCGACGAGCACGAGCGACTGCGTCGCGACCGCGCCGACGCCGGCCTCGGCCCACGGCACGACCGGGCCGACCGAGAAGTAGTGCGACTGGACCGCGACGCCCAGCTCGCCGGTCGCCGGGTCGCGGGCGACGATCGAGTACGTGTGCGCGATCGGATCCCTGCGCGCGGCGAGGGCGGGGGTCGCGGCGAGGGCCGCGAGCACGACGGCGACGACGACGGGGCGCATGCGTCTCCTCCTGGCGAAGAACGGACCGGCGGGACGTCCGCCAGCTTACATCGCGGGCCGGGGCGCCGCGCCCGCGCCGGCCGGGCCGCGCCGGCGGCGGCCGCCCGGCGCGGTGGAGCCGACCGGGAGTACGCTTCCCGCCGGTCCTTCCTCCCCGCGGGCCCGTTGGGCCGAGGGAGGTCGCCATGCGGATGCTGCTCGCGCTCGCGCCCCTGTTGCTCGCCGCGGCCGTGCCGGTCGCGGAGGCGTCCGGGGGCCTCAACTGGATCGACTGCGCCTCCGGCGCCGCGCAGCTCGAGACCGATTTCGACTGCGACGCGAACGCCGGCTTCGCGGACCTCGTCGTCTCGTTCGTCGCGCCGCCCGGCATCACGGCGCTCGCGCGCGTCGAGGCGCGCGTGCGGATCACGAGCTACCACTGCGCCACGCTCTGGCCGTTCGCCTGCGAAAGCGCGTTCGCGCCGTGGTGGCAGGTGTACGGGGCGGACGCGTGCCGGAGCGGCGCGGTCGAGCCGCTCGTCGCGCCGACGGGCGCGTGCGCGCCGCCGTGGTGCGGCGCCGCCGGAGCCGCGGCACTGATCGCGTTCGAGACGCCCATGGCGGGATTCCGCGACCTCGTCGCCGAATCGCGCCCCGCCGCGGGCGGCGCGTGCGCCCTCGCCGCGGGCACGGAGTACGCCGCGATGACGCTGCGCGTCCACTACGACCGCACGACGGGTGCGGGCGCCTGCGCCGGCTGCGACGGTGCGATGGGGCTCACGCTGCAGTCGCTGACGCTCGTCATGGGCGACGGCTCGCCCGACGTCGTGCTCGCGCAGGCGGGTGGCGTGCTGTGGAACCAGCGCGGCGCGGTGCCGGCGCGCCGCCCCACGTGGGGCGCGCTCAAGTCCACGTACCGGTGAGGGCAGCCCGTGCGTGGCGGCGTGCTCCGCCGCGGCGTGCGGGCACGGGCACGCGGGCCCGCGAGGTCGCCGCGGGCCGCACTCAGTCCGCGAGCAGCGAGTCGGGGATCTGCCCGCGCAGCCACGCGCGGGCGGCGCGGTTGATCGCGTCGGCGCGCAGGTCGGAGGGGTTCCAGTCGTCCGTGAGCACGCGGCCTCGCGCGAGGGTGTAGCGGTTCTCCCACGCGTGGTGCCGGGCGAGGACGCGGAAGTGCTCGTCGTCGTCGGAGAGCGAACTCACCGGGTCGCCGAGCGCCTCGTCGGTCACGTCGAGCGCGCGGTCCGACGCCATGAGCACGACGTTCCCCAGCCCCTCGGGCGGCTCCGACGCGGGCAGCGCGACGACGTTCCGGAACTCCGAGCGCATCGTCGCCGCGACCGCGCTCGCGAGCGGGTCGCGCCAGCCCAGGACCTCCACGTTGGCCACGAGGATGCCGCCGGGCACGAGGCGCGAGCGGGCGAGGGCGAAGGCCTCGCGGGTGACGAGGTGGAACGGCAGCGCGGCGCTGCCGTAGGCGTCGAGGAACACGACGTCGTAGCGGCGCTCGGCGCAGCGGAGCGCCTCCCGGCCGTCGCCCACGATGACGCGGGCGTGGAACGGCCGCAGCCGGAAGTGGGCCCGCGCGAGGCGCACGATCCCGGGGTCGATCTCGACGGCGTCCACCGACCAGCCACGGCGCGAGAACACCTCCGCGGCGCCGCCGCCGCCCAGGCCGACGAGCAGCAGCGCGCCGCGCTCGCGCGAGGCGTCGGCCGCGAGCTCGGCCGCGTAGACGTAGGCCTGCCGCGGCTCGCCGGTCTCGGCGTTGAAGATGGTGTGCGCGCTGCCGTCGAGCGTCAGGTAGCGCATGCCGTTCCAGTCGAGCACGCGCACCTCGCCGTAGGGCGTCTGCGAGCACGCGAGCACGGCCGCCGGCAGGCGCGCGTGGTGGGCGAGCCCGGTCGCGCCCAGGCCGGCGCCGAGCGCGAGGACCGCGACCGCGCCCGCGAGCCCCGAGCCCGCGCGAGCGATCGCGGCGGCGACGAAGAGCGCGAGCGCGACCGCGACGAGCAGC
>JBAIWU010000386.1:0-8152 GCA_037917155.1 Candidatus Eiseniibacteriota bacterium | reverse complement strand
TGACCGTCGCGACCGATTTCGACGGAAACGGGCGCATGGATCTTGCCTACATGGCGTATGACAACGTCACGGGAGGCCTCGTCGCGAAGGTGCTCCTCAACCCGGGCGACATTCGTGACGGCGCGTGGACCACGGTGTCGAACCTGCGCGTGAACTACTCCGACGCCGGCCTCGAGCTGGCGGCGGGCGACGTGAACGGGGATGGCGCGCCCGACCTCGTCGCGATCGGCTACGAGCCCGACATGCAGCAGTCGCCCAACGGCGGCCTGGCGATCGGCTTCAACGACGGCCACGGCGGCTTCGGCCCGGTGCGGCGCTACGACCTCACCTCGACCGGCGGCGGTTGGTCACGGTCCGTCGTGGACGTCGACGGCGACGGCCATCCCGACGTGCTGGTCGATGGCAGGGTGCTCGTCCGCGGGCTGGGCGGCCTCGCATTGGCCGCGCCGCAGCGCGTCGTCAGCCCGGCGAAGACTCCGCCGGGCGCGGTCGCCGTGCGGCTCCGCCACGCGCCCGGCCGCGACCTGGTCGGGTTCTCGGCGCAGGGGAACGGCGATTCGGCGTTCGTCCTGCGCCGCACGACCGACGGCACCTACGAGCCCGGCGTGTTCCTGCGGGCCGACCTGCACGCGTACGCGTGGGCGGACGAGGACGGCGACGCCCTCGACGACTGGCTCGGGCCCACGGCCGACGGCGCCGGCATCTGCTGGTGGCGCAGCGACGGCGACGGCGGCTTCACGCCCGGGCCCGCGAGCGAGCCGCTCTCGGGCACGCTGGTCGGCGTGGCGGACGTCGACGGCGACGGGATCGCCGACCTCGTCGAGCGCTCGAACGACGGCGCCACGCTGCGCCGCGGCCTCGCCGACGGCAGCTTCCTGCCGCCCGAGGACACGGGGCTGCGGCGCATCGCCGCGTACGACTCGCTCGGGTGGGGCGACGCGCTGCTCGCGGACCTGACGGGCGACGGCCGGCCCGAGCTGGTGATGCTCGGCGAGCGCGGGTGCGACCCGGCCTGGGTCGTCGAGGCCTGGCGCAATGACGGGCATGGGCACTTCACGTTCGCGGACACCGCGGCCGTCTACTACGTGATGCCGTCGGGCGCCGCCCCGACGTGCGCGGAGGACCAGGACGTGCGGCCGCGACTCATGGCCGGCGACGTCGACGGCGACGGCTTCGCCGACGTGGTCGTCCCGAGGGGCCACCGGGTGTTCGACTGGGTCCAGGACTACTGTCTCGACGTCTTCCGCTCGGACGGGGCCGCCGGGCTCTCGTTCTTTTCGACCGCGCCGATCCCGGTCGATGACGGCACGATGGTGTCGTTCGGGCCGGACCGCCGCGCCACGCTCGTGTCCGTCTTCGGCAACTCGACACGCGATGGCTGGGTCGAGACCAGCGAATGGGCCCCGGGCGGCGGCGCTCCGGCCACCAAGTCCACGGAGATCGTGTACCGGCCCATGACGCTCGCCGTCGCGGACCTCGACGGCCTCGGTGCTCCCGCGGTGGTCACGTGCACTCAGCTGTACCCATACGGAGGATCGAGCAACGCCATCGTCACGATCCTCCGCACGGTCCCGCCCGAGGTGCCCACGCCCGCGCTCGCGGCGCTGGTCTCGGCGTGCGCCGTGGACGGGCGCGTGGAGATCGAGTGGCAGGTGAGTGACGCGCCCGCGTCGCTCGAGGTCGAGCGCACGCTCGACCGCACGGCGTGGTCGACGCTCGCGCGCGTCTCGCCCGACGGCACCGGCCGCGTGCGGTTCACCGACGCCGCGCCGCCGGCGGGCGCCGAGGCGGGCTACCGGCTCGCGTGGACCGAGGACGGTCGGCGCGTCACCGCCGCGAGCGCGTTCGTCGCGGTCCCGGCGGCGCCCCGCTTCGGGCTGCGCGCGCTCTGCAGCGCCGGGCGCACGCTCGCGTTCGCGCTCGAGTCGCCGGTCGCGGGGGAGGCGCGCGTCGAGCTCTTCGATGTGGCGGGCCGCCGCGTCGCCGACGAGCGCGTGCGCGTGGGGCCGTCCGCGGCCGCGCGCCTCTCGCCGGGCGCGCGGCTCGCGCCGGGGCTCTACCTGGCGCGCGCACGGCTGGGCGCGCGCGTCGCCGTCACCCGCGCCGTCGTGCTGCGTTGACGGCTTGCTCGACGTGAGCCGGGCCCGGCGTCGTGCCGGGCCCGGTGCGCATCGGGCAGGGGTGGGGCAGGATGTGCCTGCACCTCCGCCTCAGCGCATCATCTCGTCCGCGGCCTCCTCGCCGTAGAGCTCGGTGGCGCAGTGCGGGCAGAGGCCGTGGCTGAACTCGGCGCCGGTGTGCGCGGTGAGGTACTGCTCGAGCCGGTGCCAGTAGCCGCCGTCGTCGCGGACCTTCTTGCACTGCGCACAGATCGGGATCAGGCCGCGCAGCGTCCTGATCTCGCGCAGCGCCTGCGTGAGCTCGTCCACCGTGTGCTGGAGCTGCGCCGTGCGGCCCTGCACGCGCTGCTCGAGCTCCTCGTAGACGTGCACGTTCTCGAGCGCGACGGCCGTGCTGTCGGCGAGCGCCTGCAGGAGCTGCACTTCGCGCGGTGCGGGTTGCCGGCGCACGGCCCAGTAGTTCCCGATCGCGCCGATCGGGTCCATCGTGCGGATCGGCACGAGCACCAGGCTCTTCACGAACGTGGGCCGGTAGGCCTCGACCAGCACGCGCTCGTCCGCGTAGACGTCGGCGATCACCGCCGGCCGCCGGTGCGCCATCACCCAGCCGCTGACGCACGTCTCCATGGGGAAGCGGCGCCCCTTCCAGAGCGGCGCGACCGCGTCCTCCTCCGCGTAGTAGCAGTGGCCGCCGTCGCGCAGCACGAACGTCGCCCCGTCGGCGCCCGTGAGCTGTCGCGCCTCGCGCCGCACGATCGCCATGACGCCCTCGAGCGTGCGCGCGAGCGAGAGCTCCTGCACGACGCCCACCAGGCGCTCGAACGCCCCGTCGGTCCACATGGCCCGACTCCCGGCGGCCCGTTGGGGACCTCTCCGGACCGGCACCCGTCGGCCGGCCAGTCGCGAATGCGATCCCGCGATCGGCAGGAGCCTGATCCCGGGCCCCCCGCGGGTCAAGCGGCGAGCGGCCCGGTCCGCAACTGCCCGGCGCGCAGCCCGTTCGGCAGCGGGCCCGGCGCTCGCCCGGCCGCCGGCGCTTCGGGTAGAGTGCCGCTCGAATGCCCTTCCAACTCCACTCACCCTACGCGCCCGGGGGCGACCAGCCGCAGGCGATCGCCGAGCTGCTCGCGGGCCTGCGCGCGGGCGAGCGGCACCAGACGCTGCTCGGCGTCACCGGCTCCGGCAAGACCTTCACGATCGCGAACGTCGTCGCGCAGTGGAACCGGCCCACGCTGGTCATCTCGCACAACAAGACGCTGGCGGCGCAGCTCTACGGGGAGTTCAAGCAGTTCTTCCCCGAGAACGCCGTGGGCTACTTCATCAGCTACTACGACTACTACCAGCCCGAGGCGTATGTCCCGGCCACGAACACGTACATCGCGAAGGACGCGAGCATCAACGACGACATCGACCGGCTGCGGCTGCAGGCCACCTCGATGCTGCTCGAGCGTGACGACGTGCTCATCGTCGCGAGCGTCTCGTGCATCTACGGCCTCGGCACGCCGGACGACTGGCGCGGCATGCGCATCGACCTGCGCGCGGGCACGCCGCTGCGGCGGCGCGACCTGCTCGAGCAGCTCGTGGCGATCCAGTACACGCGCAACGAGGTCGAGCTGCAGCGCGGCCAGTTCCGCGTGCGCGGCGACCTCGTCGAGGTGCGGCCGGCGTACGAGGACCACTCCATCCGCATCGAGCTCGAGGACGAGTTCGTCTCGCGCATCAGCGCGGTGGACCCGGTCACGGGCCGGACCGCGCGGCGCATGGACCGCCTGGCGCTGTACCCGGCGAAGCACTTCGTGACGCCGGAGGAGCGCCGCGTGGCCGCGCTGCGCACGATCCGCGAGGAGCTGCGCGAGCAGCTCGCGCGCTTCCGCGGGGAGGGCAAGCTGCTCGAGGCGCAGCGGCTGCAGCAGCGCACGGAGTACGACCTCGAGCTGCTCGCGAGCGTGGGCTCGTGCCCCGGCGTCGAGAACTACTCGCGCCACCTCTCGGGGCGCGCGCCCGGCGAGCGGCCGGGCTGCCTGCTCGACTTCTTCCCGCGCGACGAGCGGGGCCGGCCCGACTTCCTGCTCGTCGTGGACGAGTCGCACGTGACCGTGTCGCAGATCGGCGCCATGTACGAGGGCGACCGCTCGCGCAAGCAGACGCTCGTCGACTTCGGCTTCCGGCTGCCGAGCGCGCTGGACAACCGGCCGCTCAAGTTCCCCGAGTTCGAGGAGCAGGTCGGCCCGACGATCTACGTGAGCGCGACGCCCGGCGAGTACGAGCTGGGCCGGACGCGCGGCGTGTTCGTCGAGCAGGTGATCCGGCCCACGGGGCTCGTGGATCCCGAGCTGGCGATCAAGCCGGTCGAGGGCCAGGTGGACGATCTGCTCGCGGAGGTGCGCGAGCGCGTCGCCCGGCAGGAGCGCGTGCTCGTGACCACGCTCACGAAGCGCATGGCCGAGGACCTCACGGACTACCTCGGCGAGATGGGCGTGCGGGTGCGCTACCTGCACAGCGACATCGACGCGCTCGAGCGTGTCGAGATCCTGCGCGGCCTGCGGCTCGCGGACTTCGACGTGCTCGTGGGCATCAACCTGCTGCGCGAGGGGCTCGACCTGCCCGAGGTCTCGCTCGTTGCCATCCTCGACGCGGACAAGGAGGGCTTCCTGCGCAGCGAGCGCTCGCTCATCCAGACCGCGGGCCGGGCCGCGCGCAATGCCGGCGGGCGCGTGGTGTTCTACGCGGACCAGGTCACCGACTCGATGCGGCGCGCGATCTCGGAGATGAACCGGCGCCGCGCCAAGCAGCTCGCCTACAACGCCGAGCACGGCATCACGCCGCGCACGATCCTCAAGAGCGTCGAGGAGATCCTGCAGTCGACCTCCGTGGCCGACGCGATCGGGCGCGGCGAGCGGCGCGAGGAGGAGACGCTCTCGCTCGCGCTCGACGAGGGCCCGGAGCGGCTGCTCGCGCGGCTCGAGGGGGAGATGCTCGAGGCGGCGAAGGCGCTCGAGTTCGAGCGGGCCGCGAGCCTGCGCGACCGCATCGACGAGGTTCGCACCGCGCTGGCGCTGGCCGCCGGTGCGGCGGGCGCGCCCGCCCCTGGGCGCGCCGCGACCCGCCCGGGCCGCGAGCCCCGCCGCCGCTCGCACCGCTTCGGCAAGCCGGACTGACCGCGCGTGGCGGTTCGGGCCGGGCGGCGCGCGCGGGCGGCTCAGGTGCGGGGCACCCTCCGCTCAGGCTATGCTGCCCCGGATCGATCGCTGGCTCGCCGGCTTCCGCCCATCGCGGGCGAGGCGGCGGCCTCCTCCCGAGCCTCCGCCACGACTCTCGGTCCGCAATGCTCGAATCCTTCCTGCCGCTCGTGAAGTTCGCCCTCTCCGAGGACGTGGGGACGGGCGACGTCACCACGCTCAACGCCGTCCCCGCCAACGTGGGGGCGCGCGCGGTCATCATGGCGAAGGAGCCCTGCGTGGTCTCGGGGCTCGAGATCGCGCAGATGACGTTCCGCGAGGTGGACCCGGCCCTGAAGTTCAAGCCCACGGCGCGCGACGGCGACGCGGTCGAGGCGGGCGTGGCGCTGGCGCAGATCACCGGCTCGGCGGCGAGCGTCATGACCGCGGAGCGCACGGCGCTCAACTTCATGATGCGGATGTGCGGGGTCGCGACGCTGACCCGGCGGTTCGTGCTGGCGATCGAGGGCACCGGGGCCCGCATCATCGACACGCGCAAGACGACGCCGGGGCTGCGCTTCCTCGAGAAGTACGCGGTGCAGTGCGGCGGCGGCGAGAACCACCGCATGGCGCTCTGGGACATGTACCTCGTCAAGGACAACCACATCCGCGCCGCGCGCGGGCTCACGAACGCCATCGACCGCATCCAGCGCACGCGCCGCGACCTGCTCCTCGAGGTCGAGGTCGAGTCCATGGACCAGCTCCAGGAGGCCCTGCGCCCCGAGGTCGACCGCATCCTGATCGACAACCAGCCGGTGGCCGCGGTGCGCCGGGCCGTGGTCGAGGTCGACCGGTGGTGCAAGGCGAATCCGCCCGACCACCCCCGCGCGCGCGCCGGGGCGCGGCGCTGGCCCGAGATCGAGGTCAGCGGCGGCATCCGGCTCGACACCGTGCGTGCCTACGCCGAGACCGGCGTGGACTACCTCAGCGTCGGCGCGCTGACGCACTCGGCGCCGGCGACGAACCTGAGCCTGGAGATCGAGGAAGTTGGCTGACGCGCGCTTCGACCGGGCGCGGTTCGGGGCCGGGCTCGCCACCCGCCGGCTGGGGCGCACGCTGCTCCTGCGCGAGTCGGCCGCGTCCACGAACGACGACGCGTGGGCCGCGCTCGCCGAGGGGCTGCCCGACGGCGTCGCCGTGGTCGCCGACGCGCAGACGCGCGGGCGCGGGCGCGCCGGCCGCGCGTGGGTGCACGCGCCCGGGCTCGGGCTCGCGCTCTCGGTGGGGCTGCACCTGGGCTGCGACGTGCGCCAGGCGGGCGTCGTGCCGCTCGTGGCCGGCCTCGCGGTCGCGGAGGCGCTCGCCGGCCTCGGCATCGCGGCCCGGCTCAAGTGGCCGAACGACGTGCTCGTCGACGGCCGCAAGGTCGCCGGCGTGCTGTGCGAGCTGCGGCGCCTGCCCGCGGGCGCCGACGCGGTCGTCATCGGCATCGGCGTCAACGTCGCACAGGCCGCGACCGATTTTCCACCGGAGCTGCGCGAAGGGGCGACCTCGGTCGCGGAATGGGTCCCCGGCGTGCGGCCGGAGGACGTCGCGGCCGCCACGCTGAACGCGCTCGAGCCGCGCTGGACGCAGCTCCAGGAGGGCGACCGCGCGGCGCTGCTCGAGGCGTGGAGCGCGCGCGCGGCGTTCTGGGGCGAGCCGGTCGCGGTGCGCACGCCCGCGGGCGACGTGCACGGCGTCGCGCGGCGGCTCGATCCGGATGGCGGGCTCGTGCTGCGCCTCGAGTCCGGGATCGAGACCACGGTGCTCGCGGGCGACGTCTCGCCCGGCGCGGGTGCGGAGGCGCGATGAGCTCGAACCCGCACCTGCCGCCGGACGACCCGCGCGCGCACCGCGAGTTCCGCGAGTACGACGAGTGGACGGACCCGCGCAAGACGGGCGAGATGCCGTTCCTGCAGCACCTGGAGGAGCTGCGCGTCGTGCTGCAGCACAGCCTCGCCGCGCTGCTCGTGGGCCTGCTCGGGGGCTGGTGGCTGGCGCCGAAGGTGATGGCCGACCTCATCCGGCGCACGGTCCTGCACACGGTCGTCATGTCGCCGTTCGAGGCGTTCAACGAGCGGCTCAAGCTGGCGGCGATCCTCGGCGGCGTGCTCGTGCTGCCGTTCGTGTCGTGGCGGCTCTGGTCGTTCGTCGTGCCCGGGTTGCTCAAGCGCGAGCGCCGCTGGGTCGCGCCGCTGGCCGGCTCGTCGTTCGTCCTGTTCATGCTCGGTGCGTGGGCCGCGTACGCCTACGTCGTGCCGCTCGTGATCCGCGTGCTCGCGGGCTTCCTCACGGCCGGCATGGTGATGCAGATCCGCCTCAGCCTGCTGCTCGACTTCTTCTACAACATGGTCATCGCGTGCGGGCTGCTGGCGCAGCTGCCCCTCGTGACCATGCTGCTCACGGGCATCGGCCTCGTGACGCCGGTGTTCCTCCTCAAGCAGTGGCGGATCGCGATCGTCGTGATCTTCGTGGTCACGGCGGCGATCACGCCCGGCGACGTCGTGAGCGCGCAGGTGGTGATGGGGATCCCGATGGTGATGCTGTACTTCCTGAGCGTGGGCCTGTCCTTCTTCGTGGCCCGCAAGAAGGCCGCGTCCGAGGCGATGGTGCTGTCGGACGACGACCGGGAGTCGCACGATGGCTGAGCGTCGCAGGTCCTCGCCGCGGCCGCGCCGGCGGCAGCACGCGCCCGCGCCGCTGCTCGCGGTGGACGTGGGCAACAGCGAGACCGTGGTGGGCCGCTTCCACGGCGCGGAGCTGGACGGGTTCTGGCGGCTGACGACCGGCCGCTCGACCGCGGACGAGCTGCGCGTCGCGCTCGAGCTGCTC
>JBAIWU010000385.1:0-2972 GCA_037917155.1 Candidatus Eiseniibacteriota bacterium | reverse complement strand
GGGCCCGCGCGCGGCCCCGCGAACGCGCGTTGACGTGGCGGGACGCCGGGTGCCACCTTCCCGGCGTCCCGTTCCGTCGAAGCGCCCGACCCCCCGCCAGGGAGACCCGAGATGCCCCGCAAGCCGACCCACGCCGACGCCGAGCTGCTGCTGCGCCTGTACGAAATCCGCAGCGATCCCGAGCTGCGGCGCGCGCGCCAGTGGTTCCTCACCGAGTTCAAGCCCCGGCCGTGGGAGGAGATGAAGGACAGCTACCTCACGCACACCGACCAGGACCGCTGGTTCCGCATGACCTTCTCGTACTGGGAGATGGTCGCGACGCTCGTGAACCGCGGCGTGCTGCACGACGAGCTGTTCTTCGAGCACACGGGCGAGGACGTCGTGACGTGGGAGCGGTGCAAGCCGTGGATCGCCGGCATCCGCGCCGCGATCCGGCCCACGTACCTGCACAACTTCGAGACGATGGTCGGGAACCACGTCAAGTTCCGCAACCGGATCAACGCCGCCGCGCTGCGCCAGGCGCCGGCGAAGCCGCGCGCGAAGGCGAAGAAGCGCTGAGATGTCGTCCACGTTCGGCCGCCTGTTCACCCTGACGACGTTCGGCGAGTCGCACGGCCCCGGCGTCGGCGTCGTGGTCGACGGCATGCCGCCGGGCATCCGCGTCGACGTCGCCGCGATCCAGCGCGAGCTGGACCGGCGCCGGCCCGGGCAGAGCGCGATCACGACGCAGCGCCAGGAGGCCGACCGCGTCGAGATCGTCTCCGGGATCTTCGAGGAGCAGACGCTGGGCACGCCCATCCTGATGCTCGTGCGCAGCAGCGACCAGCGCTCGAAGGACTACGACGCGCTCAAGGACGTCTACCGGCCCGGGCACGCCGATTACGTCTACGCGCAGAAGTACGGCATCCGCGACCACCGCGGCGGCGGCCGCTCCTCGGGCCGCGAGACCGTGGGGCGCGTGGCCGCGGGCGCGCTGGCGAGGATCGCGCTCGCCACCGCCGGCGTCTCGATCGTGGGCGGCACCGTGCGCGTGGGCACGATCGAGGCGGCGACGCGCGACTGGGACGAGGTCGAGCGCAACGCCATCCGCTGCCCGGATGCCGCGGCCGCGGCGGAGATGATCGCCCTGGTCGAGCGCACGCGCGACGCGAAGGATTCCGTGGGCGGCGTGGTCGAGATCGTGGCGCGGGGCGTGCCCGCGGGCTGGGGCGATCCCACGATGAGCAAGCTCGACGCGATGCTCGGCGCCGCGATGCTGTCGATCCCCGCGACCAAGGGGGTCGAGATCGGCGGCGGCTTCGGCATGTGCGCGCTCAATGGCTCGCAGACGAACGACGTGTTCGACGGCACGTCGTTCGCCACCAACCACGCGGGCGGCATCTCGGGCGGCATCTCGAACGGCAACGAGGTCGTCGTGCGCGTGGCCGTGCGGCCCGCGACGAGCATCCGCACGCCGCAGGTGATGGCGAAGGCCGGCGGCGGCACGCAGGTGCAGGCGATCGAGGGCCGCCACGACCCCTGCATCTGCCCGCGCGTCGTGCCCGTCGCCGAGGCGATGATGGCCGTGACGCTGATGGACGCGTGGCTGCGCCAGCGCGCGCTGCGCGGGCGCGAGCGCTGAGGTCCGCGCGTGCGCGGCCCCGCGGGGCGAGTCCGCGACCGCGCGCGCATTGACCCGCGCGCGAGGCCGATGCTACGATCGACGCGGTCCGCAACCCCTGTCGGAGGCTGTCCGTGTACATGGGTCGATATCACCGGGTCTGGCGCTGGTACGGCTTCGCGTGGCGGAGCCGGGAGACCGCGCTGGCCCGTTGACGAGCCCGCAGCCTGCAATGTCTCCCAGCCCATGCCACCGCGGCGTGGGCTTGTTTGTTAGCCCCGGAACCCTCGCATGCTCGTGCTGCTGAAGCCCGGCACCGCGGAAGCCGCCGCGAACGACGTCATGACGCGACTGCGCATGGCGGGCCTCGCCGTGCACCGCACCGAGCACGACGGCCGCACGCGCATCGCCGCGATCGGCGACCTGTCCGCGGTCGCGTGGGACGACGTCGCGACGTGGCCGGGCGTCGAGTCGACGCAGCGCCTCGGGCGGCCCTTCAAGCTGGCGAGCCGCGCGTTCCACCCGCATGACACGGTGATCTCGGTCGGGCGGACGGCGATCGGCGCGAAGGCCATCACGATCATGGCCGGACCGTGCTCGGTCGAGGGGGAGGAGCAGGCGTTCACGATCGCCGGCCTGGTCGCGAAGGCCGGCGCCACCGTGATGCGCGGCGGCGCCTACAAGCCGCGCACGTCGCCGTACGCATTCCAGGGCCTGGGCGAGGAGGGCCTCAAGATCCTGCGCCGCGCCGCGGACGCGCACGGCCTGTCGGTCATCAGCGAGGTCTTGGACTCGCAGCAGGTGCCGCTGCTCGCGCGCTACGCCGACATCCTGCAGATCGGCGCGCGCAACATGCAGAACTACGCGCTGCTGCACGAGGTCGGGCACACGCACAAGCCGGTCAT
The DNA here is from genome assembly GCA_037917155.1 of Candidatus Eiseniibacteriota bacterium. Taxonomy (GTDB): domain Bacteria; phylum Eisenbacteria; class RBG-16-71-46; order RBG-16-71-46; family RBG-16-71-46; genus CAIXRL01. The sequence goes on along the minus strand of JBAIWU010000385.1, from coordinate 467 downwards.
GATCAAGCGCGGCCTCTCGAGCACGATCGAGGAGTGGCTGCTGGCCGCCGAGCACGTCATGGCGCAGGGCAACCAGCAGGTCATGCTCTGCGAGCGCGGCATCCGCACGTTCGAGACCTACACGCGCAACACGCTCGACCTGAACGCGGTGCCGGTCGTGAAGGAGCTCTCGCACCTGCCGGTGATCGTCGATCCCAGCCACGGCGTCGGCATCCGCGACAAGGTCGCGCCCATGGCGCGCGCCGCGATCGCCGCCGGCGCCGACGGGCTCATCATCGAGGTGCACCACGACCCCGACCACGCGCTCTCGGACGGCCCGCAATCACTGCTGCCGGCGCAGTTCGACGAGCTCGTCGCGCAGATCCGCACGATCGCCGGCGTGGTGGGGCGCAGCGTCTGAGTCCGCGCCGCGCGAGTCCGCACGGTCCCGCCTGTCGCGCGCGCCGCACCCCGCTCCGATCCGCGCG
>JBAIWU010000384.1:0-1604 GCA_037917155.1 Candidatus Eiseniibacteriota bacterium | reverse complement strand
GAGATCGGCCTCGTGCCGCTCGGCTCCTTCGGGCTGACGGCCTTCGGCGCCGACCTCTACTTCGCGACGCCGCCGACGCCGGCCGCCGGCGCGCCGCTCGAGGCGCTCGCGTTCCTCGCGACGTCCGGCGCCTGGCGCGTGCTGCTCGACGTCGCGCTGATCGGCGTGTCGGGCGGGCTCTACATCGTGCCGCTGTACGCGCTCATCAACCGCCGCACCCCGCGCGAGGTGATGTCGCGGGTGGTCAGCGCCAACAACGTCTGGAACGCGCTGTTCATGGTCGTGGCCTCGGCCTTCGGCGCGCTGCTGCTGACCCGCGGCGTGACGATCCCGGCGCTGCTGCTCGTCTGCGCGCTGCTCAACCTCGCGGTCGCGGCGTTCATCTACGCGCGCGTGCCCGAGTTCCTGCTGCGGTTCCTCGCCTGGCTGCTGGCGCGCGTGATCTACCGGATCCGCGTGCGGGGGCTCGAGCACGTGCCGGCCGAGGGTGCGGCACTCGTCGTCTGCAATCACGTCAGCTTCGCCGACGCGCTCGTGCTGTCGGCCGCCGTGCACCGGCCGATGCGCTTCGTCATGGAGTCGTCGATCTTCCGCACGCCGGTCGTCAACGCGGTGTTTCGCGGCATGAAGGCCATCCCGATCGCCTCGGCCCAGGAAGATCGCGAGGTGCGCGAGGCCGCCTTCGCGCAGGTGCTCGCGGAGCTCGCGGCGGGCGCGCTCGTCTGCATCTTCCCGGAGGGGCGCTTGACGGCCGACGGCAGGGTCGGCGAGTTCCGACCGGGACTCATGCGGGTGCTCGCCGCGCGCCCGGTGCCGGTGGTGCCGGTCGCACTCTCGGGCCTGTGGGGCTCGGCGTTCTCGCGCCGCTACCGCGGCCTCGGCCGCTACCTGCCGCGGCGCCTCTGGGCACGCATCGACGTCGCGGTCGGCGAGCCGGTCGCGGCCGCGGCCGTGACGCCCGACGGTCTGCGCGAGCGCGTGCTCGCGCTGCGCGGCCCGATCCCCTGAGCCTCCCGCCCGCGCTGCGGATTGCTCGCTTGCGCGACGTCGGAGCGCTGGCTAGCGTTAGCGACGGCCGGCCATGACCGGCGTACTGCAATGCAACAACGGCGACGGGGTGCGCGTGGACAAGTTCTGGTTGAAGTCGTACCCGCCGGGAGTGCCCGCCGAGATCAACCCCGAGCAGTACCGATCGCTGGCGCACCTGTTCGACGAGTCCTGCGCGAAGTACGGCGACCGCCCCGCCTACTCGAACTTCGGCCGCACCATCACGTTCCGGCAGCTGAACGCGATGAGCCGCGCGTTCGGCGCGTGGCTGCAGAAGGAGGCGCGCTTGAAGCGCGGCGACCGCATCGCGCTCATGATGCCGAACATCCTGCAGTACCCGATCGCGCTGTTCGGCGCGCTGCGCGCCGGACTCGCGGTCGTCAACACGAACCCGCTGTACACGCACCGCGAGCTCGAGCACCAGCTCAAGGACTCGGGCGCGAAGGCGATCGTCGTGTTCGAGCAGGCGGGCCACGTGCTCGAGGAATGCATCGCCGAGACGGACGTGAAGACCGTGATCGTCACGGGCGTCGGCGACCTGCTGTCGTTCCCGAAGA
>JBAIWU010000383.1:0-1607 GCA_037917155.1 Candidatus Eiseniibacteriota bacterium | reverse complement strand
GCCGAGCTGCCGGTTCTGCAGCTCGTCCGCGAGCGCGTCCATGCCGTACACCCGCCGCAGCGCCTCGATGACCGCGCGCGAGTCCACGGCGACGCAGCGCGACTGGCGGTCGGAGTAACCGAACGTCCACAGGAACGACTGGATGTTGCCGTCGAACACGAGCCCGACCAGGTCGCCGTTGCGGTCGATCACCGGGCTGCCCGAGTTGCCGCCGACGATGTCGTCCGTGCAGACGAAGTTGAGCGGCGTCGCGAGGTCGACCTTCGTCCGCGCGTCGGCGACCCGCCGCGGCAGGTCGAACGGGTCACGGCCGGCGAACGAGAGCGAACGGTCGTAGAGCCCGAAGAACGTGGTCTGCCACGGCACGTCGGTCGTGAGCTGCTCGTAGCCCGCCGCCCTGCCGTACGAGAGCCGCAGCGTGCCGCTGGCGTCCGGGTAGACGTCGCGTCCGTCGAGCGCGAAGCGCGCGCTCGCGATGTGGCCGCCCTCGATCAGCTCGACGCTCTCGACCGTGTCCTCGTACCAGCGGCGTTCCGCCCGGTAGGGCACGTCGAGCTTGCGCGCCCAGACGAGCAGCGGGTCGGTCGAGGCCTCCACGGCCTTGCGGCCGCCGGCCAGCAGGCGCTGGCGCTCCGCGACGTCGGCGAGCTTCGTGCCCGCGAAGACCTCGTGCACGACCTCGCGCGGCGGGCGGCCGCCCAGTGCGGCGCGGACGAAAGGATCGTCGGCGCCCAGCGAGTCCAGGCACATCTGCAGGTGCGCCGCCACCACCGTTTCCTCCATCTCCGGGTAGACCGGAGCGCGGGAGAGGAGCTGGAAGCGCTGCGAGGGCAGGTTCGAGTCCTGGTACTCCTTGAAGCGCTGCTCGTTCGGCTTCTCCACCTCGGCGGTCATGCGCACGAGGCCGTTGGCCACGTCGAGCAGCCGCGAGACGCGGGTCATGTCGTGCAGCACGCGCGCGCGGCCGTGCGCGCGCAGCTCGGCCTCCGCCGCCGCGATCCGATCCCAGGCGCCGCCGTACTCGGCCTGCAGCTTCGGGTCCGCGGCCACGCGGGCGCGCAGGCGCGCCTCCTCGGCGGTCTTGCCCGCGAAGAACGCGGAGTCCGAGAGGATCTCCAGGAAGCCGCGCTCGCGCTTGAGGTTGTTCTCCAGGCTCCGCAGCGCGCTGCGCGTCTGCCGCGCCTGCTCGTGCCCGAGCGCGGCGTAGGCGTGGTAGGCGTCGGCGCGGCGCTCCTGCAGCCGGATGCGCAACGGGCGCTCGACGTCGCGCTCGTACTCGAATTGCGCGACCGTGCGCATGCGGCTCGTGCGGCCGGGGTGCCCGGCGACGAACGTCAGCTCGTTCTCGCGCGGACCGCTCGCGCTCCAGCGCAGCCAGTGCTCGGGGTGGACGGGCTTGCCGTTCTCGTAGACGCGGAAGAACGCGAAGTCCAGGTCGTGGCGCGGAAACGAGAAGTTGTCCGGGTCGCCGCCGAAGAAAGCGGCCTGCTCCTCGGGCGCGCACACCAGCCGCACGTCCTTGTACGTGCGGTAGCGGTACAGCCACGCCTCGCCGCCGTTGTACAGCTCGAGCGTCTCGGTCTTGAGGCCGGTCTTCTTCGTGGACG
>JBAIWU010000382.1:0-5449 GCA_037917155.1 Candidatus Eiseniibacteriota bacterium | reverse complement strand
CCAGGCGGCGCTGCGCGCGCAGGGCCTGCTGCCCTGAACGCCCGCACCCCGCGCGCGGGGACTCTCCGGGACCCCGCGCCGGCGCGGGGCGCGAAGCGGAGCGAACCGCCCTACTGGCCGCCGCCGGAGGGCGCGCCGCTACCGCCCACGTCGATTGGCGGCGCCTTCTTGCCGAGACGGTCCATCACGCGCTTCATCGCGGCGTTCAGCGCCTGCGCCGCGCTCTCCGGCGGCCCCGCGCGCATCGCGCGGTGGTAGTAGTCGAGCGCCTGCTGGTACTGCTCGCGGTTCTCGGCCACGATCCCGAGGTTGAAGAGCGCCACGGGCTGGTTCGGGTCGATCGTCAGCGCCTTCTGGAAGAGCGACTCGGCCACCGTGGACTGCGACAGGTTGAAGTAGCACACGCCCAGGTCGACCAGCGTCGTCACGCGCGTCGAGTCGAGGCGCAGCGCCGACTTGTAGTGGACGATCGCCTCGGGCCAGTTCGCGGTGTCGAAGAGCACGTTCGCGAGCGCGACCTGCGCATTGACGTTGGTCGAGTCGCGCGCGATCTCGGCGCGCGCCATGTCGGCCGCCTTCTGCTGGTCGGCCTGCGCGCCCTCGACCACCGGCTCCTGCGCGTTGTTCCTCCGGAAGCCCTGGTACGCGGTCCAGAGCACGGCGAGCACGGCGAGCGAGCCGAGGATCAGCCAGAGCTGGAGCTGGAGCTGCTGCTGCGGCCCGCTCGGGCGGCGCGGCCGGATGGGCCGGATCCGCCGCATCGAGATCTCGACGGGCGGCTCGGGCCGGCCGGGGCCGCCGGTCGTTGGCGGTGTGGCCGCGCCCTCGCGCAGCGGGAAGTTGCACTGCTCGCAGTTCGTGGCGTCGGCGGCGTTCGTGTGGCCGCAGCTGGGACAGGTCAGTTCGCGCGTCATGGCTCTCCGGCGGGTTCGCGGCCGTGGGGATCGCGTGGGTCGGCGAAACTATAGGCGGGCGCGAATCCGCGTCACAAGCACCCGAACGGACCAGCCCGCATCGCTCCGGAGGGAGGCCCCGGGCTGGCGGCGCGCGGATCCGGCTGTTACGGTCGCCGGTCCGACCGGCGCGCGCGGGACTCCTGCGCCGCCCTTATCGCGGAGGACGTCCCCGATGCGCCGATACGCGCTGCTCGCGCTTGCCGTGCTGGGGCTTCTCGCGCCCGCCCCCCGGGCGGCCGCGGAGGAGACCCGGATCACCATCCTGCACACCACCGACGTCCACGGCTCGCTGCTGCCCTGGGACGACATCGCCCAGAAGCCGGCCGGGCGCGGCCTGGCGCGCGCCGCCACGCTCGTGGCACGCGCGCGCGCCACGGGCCAGCCCGTGCTGCTGCTCGACGACGGCGACGCCACCGCGGGCAGCCCGCTCACGTCCGTCTGGCATCGCGACCACGCGGGCGCGCCCGAGCCCGTGACGCTGGCGATGAACGCGATGGGCTACGACGCGATGGCCGTGGGCAACCACGAGTTCGACTTCGGCCCCGCGGTGCTCGAGAGCACGCGCGCGGCGGCGCACTTCCCGTTCCTCGCGGCCAACATCGTGCGCGCGGACGGCTCGCCCGCGTTCCCGCCGGCGCTGGTCAAGGAGCTGCCGAGCGGCGTGCGCGTCGGCATCATCGGGCTGTGCACGCCGGCCGTGCCGCAGCTCGCTGACCCGTCGCAGATCGCGGGGTACACGTTCCTCTCGCCCATCGAGATCGCGAAGCGGGAGGTCGTGCGGCTGCGCGGCGCCGAGCGCTGCGACGTCGTGATCGCGCTCGCGCACACGGGCCTCGAGAAGGACCCGCGCACCGGCGAGCTGCGCAAGGGCGACGCGCCGGGCGAGGACTTCGGCTGGCGCCTCGCGCACGAGGTGCGCGGCCTCGACGTGATCATCCTCGGGCACACGCACGTAACCGTGCCGTACGCCTACGCCGACGCGGGCGGCCCGCTCATCACGCAGGCGGGCAAGTGGGCCGAGAGCCTGGGCCGCATCGAGCTGACGCTCTCGCGCCCGAGCCCCGCGGCCCCCTGGACGCTGGGCAGCCGCCGCGCGTACGTCGACGCGCTGGGCGACTCGGTGCCGCCCGACAGCGCGCTCGTCGCGAGCCTCGCGCCCTACGGCGAGCGCACGAAGGCCGCGCTCGACGAGGTCGTCGGCACGGCGGGCGGCGAGCTGGCCGCCCCCGGCGGGCGCTTCTCCGACAACGCGCTGCTGCAGCTGATCCAGCGCGCGCAGATGGCTGCCACCGGCGCCGACGTCTCGCTCGCCGCGATGTACGACCCCGCGCAGGTGATCGCCGCGGGCCCGATCCGCGTGCGCGACCTCGTGCGGCTCTATCCCTACGACAACACGATCGTGACGGTCGAGCTCTCCGGCGCCGACTTGAAGGCGGCGCTCGAGCAGTCGGCGCGCGGGCTCGCGAGCTACACGTTCGAGGACGGCCGTCCGCTCGGCGAGCCGGGGATGCCCGGGTTCAACTTCGACATGCCTTACGGCGTCAGCTGCGAGGTCGACGCGACGCGTCCGCCGGGGCAGCGCATCGTGTCGCTGCTGCGCGGGGGCCGGCCGGTGGCCGACGGCGATCGCTTCAAGGTGGTCGTGAACGGCTACCGTGCAGCGGGCGGCGGCGACTTCGAGATGATCCGCCGCGCGACCCGCGTGGGGCACGTCAACGAGTCCGTGCCCGAGGCGCTCGTCTCGTACGTGCGCTCGATCCGCACGATCGATCCGTACGTCTCGCCGTGGTGGACGCTGCTGCCCGACTACGCCGCGTCGCCCGAGCGGCCGCTCGTCGACCGGCTCGTGCGCCGGAACGTGCTGCCGCGCGAGTCGGCCCTGCACCTGCGGCCCGACGAGCCGGCGACGCGCGCCGACTTCGACGGCTGGCTCGCGCTCGCGCTCGGCAGGCAGGCGGCGCACGCGGCCTCGGCGTGGAACCGGCCGTTCGGCCGCATGACCGCGATCGAGGTGCTCGTCCGCGCGGCGCGCGCCGCGAGGATCTCGACGGGCCCGGACGGCGACCCCGCCTACCGGCTCGGCCTGCTCACGGGCACCAGCCTGCCGCTGCTCCCGGGCGGGGGCGGCGCGACCGTGCCGGGCGGCTCGGCCCTCACCCGCGCGCAGGCGCTGGGCCTGGTCGCCAACGCGCGCTTCCCGCAGCTGCGCGTGCTCGAGACGACCGACTTCCACGGCGCCATCCTGGGCGGCACGAAAGAGCGCCGCACGGGCCGGGGCCTCGGCAGCACGCCCGCGCTCGCGGCAACGATCGAGCACTGGCGCGCCGGCAACCCCGAGGGCACGGTGCTGCTCGACGGCGGCGACATCTTCCAGGGCACGATGATCTCGAACCTGCAGTTCGGACGGCCCGTCGTCGAGCAGATGGACCTGCTGGGCTACGCGGCGGCGGCGATCGGCAACCACGACTTCGACTGGACCGCCGACACGCTGAAGGCGCGCGTGATGGGCATGCGCTTCGCCGCCCTGGGCGCCAACATCATCGAGCGCGCGAGCGGCCGGCGGCCGTGGTGGGTGCGCAGCGACACCACGTTCCTGCGCCGCGGCCTGCGCGTCTCGGTCTTCGGCCTCGCCTACCCCGGCACGCCGCGCGTGACGCTGCCCGCGAACGTGGCGCACCTGCGGTTCGACGACGACTCCACGACGGCCGCGCGCATCGTGCCGCGCCTGCGCAAGGCGGGCGCCGACGTCGTCCTCGAGGTCGGCCACATCCCGGCCGAGACCGACTCGACGCGCCGCGCGCGGGGCGACCTGCTGCGCCTGGCGTCCGTGCCCGGGGTGAACGCGTGGCTCGGCGGCCACAGCCACAACGTGGTCGACGACGCCGTCAACGGCGCGCCGGTGATGATCGGCGGCGCCAACGGCCAGTGGCTCGCGGTCTGCGACCTGACCGTGGACGCGCTCACGCACGCGGTCGTCGAGTCCAGCCATCGCGTGGTGCCCATCTACGCCGACGAGTACCCGTCCGATCCCGCATGGGTGGCGCGCGTGAACGCGTGGAACGCGGGCGTGGCCCCGGTCGCGGCGACCGTGCTGGGACGCAACGCCGTCGCGCTGAACCGCCGGCGGCCCGAGGCCACCGTGGGCGACTTCCTCTGCGACGCGATGCGCTTCCAGAGCGGGGCCGACATCGCCATGCAGAACCCCGGCGGCATGCGCGCCGACCTGCCCGCGGGCGACGTCACGCGCGGCGCCATCTACGAGGTCATGCCGTTCGACAACACGATCGTGACGCTGCAGCTGACGGGCGCCGACGTGAAGCAGGTGCTCGAGCAGGGCCTCGCGCACGGGCGCGTGACGCAGGTGGGCGGCATCCGGTACGCCTTCGACGACTCGCGGCCGGCGATGGGCCGCGTCACCTCGCTCACGCTCGCCGACGGCTCGCCGCTGGACCCGGCGAGGACCTACTCGGTGGCCGTGAACAACTTCATGGCCACGGGCGGCGACGACTACGACGCGCTCAACCGCGGCGAGAAGGGCGACGGCGGGCTGCTGATCCGCGGCGCGCTCGAGGCCTATGTGCGCGACCGCTGCAAGGCCGGCGCGGAGCTGCGCATCGTCGAGGACGGGCGGATCGCGCAGGCCGGCCGCTGAGCGGCCCCCGGACGGGACGGGCCCCCGCGCCGCGTGGCACGGGGGCCCGTCCATCCGGGGCGGCGCGCGCCCTCAGTGCACGACCATGCCGGTGACGGCCCCGGCGTGCGTCGAGTCCGACGCGCCGCCGAGCTTCACGCCGGCGGCCGTGAAGTAGGCGACCACGCCGCTCGCGAGCTGCTGGCCGAGCTGGTGCTGGAACTTCGGGTCGCGCAGGAGCCGCACCTCGCGCGGGTTGTTGATGAACGCGGTCTCGACGAGCACGCTCGGGAACTCGACCGACTTGAGCACCGCGAAGCCCGCCTGCTTGATGCCGCGCGATTCGACGCGGCGGTCGGCCGCGATGTGGTCGAGCAGCGTCTCCGCGAGCAGCTGCGAGCGCTCGAGCGCCGAGTTGCGCTTGACGTTGTAGAGCACGCCGATGACGTCGTTCTCGGCCTGCGGCGGCACGCCGCCCACGAGGTCGGCGGCGTTCTCCATGTCGGCGAGGTCCTTGTCCGCCTGGTCGCTGGCGCCCTTGAGCGAGAGGAAGTAGACCTCGGTGCCGCTGCCGTTGCCGCGGCGCCGGCTCGAGTTGCAGTGGATGCTGATGAACAGGTCGGCGTGCGCCTGCTCGGCGATCACGTAGCGCTGGTGCAGCGGGATGAAATAGTCGGCGTCGCGCGTGAGCAGCGCCCGCACGCCGCGCACCTTGTTGAGCTCGTCGGCGAGGTCGCGCGCCACGGCCAGCGTCACGTGCTTCTCGAGCACGCCGCCGGGCCCTCGCGCACCCGTGTCGTCGCCGCCGTGTCCGGCGTCGATGTACACGAGCCGCACGCGGTCGCGTCGCTTGGCGGCGGCG
>JBAIWU010000381.1:0-1624 GCA_037917155.1 Candidatus Eiseniibacteriota bacterium | reverse complement strand
CCCGCCCGATGCGCACCCACGCGAGGTTCGCCCCATGTCCGTCGCCGCCCGCCCGCTGACGCTCGCCGACGCCGCACTGCCGCGCGCCGGCGCCCTGCAGAACGCCGTCCTGGTCGTGCTCGCGTCGCTGCTCACCGCCGCGGCGGCGCAGGCCGCGATCCGCCTGCCGTGGTCGCCGGTGCCGCTCACGGGCCAGACGTTCGCCGTGCTGCTGGCCGGCGCCGTGCTCGGGCCGCGGCGCGCCGCGGCCGCGATGGCGCTCTACCTCGCCGAGGGCGCGGCCGGCCTGCCGTTTTTCGCCGGCGGCGCCGCGGGCGCGCACTGGCTGCTCGGGCCCTCGGGCGGCTACCTCATCGCGTTCCCGTTCGCCGCCTACGCGACGGGCGCGCTGGCCGCTCGAGGCTGGGACCGCAGGCCGCTCACGACGTTCGCCGCGATGCTGTGCGGCAGCGCGGTGATCCTGGGCCTGGGCGCGCTGCAGCTCTCGCGCTTCGTGCCGCACGGCGGCGTGCTCGCGACCGGCGTGCTGCCGTTCCTCGCGGGCGACGCGATCAAGGCCGCCATCGCCGCGGGTGTCGTCCCGCTGGCCTGGAGGTACGCGGGCGGCCCGGAGGGGAAGTGACCGTCCGCACCGTCAGCGTGCTGGGCGCCGGCCTGATGGGCCGGGGCATCGCGTACGTCGCCGCCGTCGGCGGCTTCACGACCCGGCTGCAGGACACGAGCCGGCCCGCCCTCGAGAAGGCCGCGTCCGACTTCGACGCCACGCTCGAGAAGGGCATCGCCATGGGCCGACTGGCCGAGGCCGAGGCCGTCGCCGCGCGCGACCGGCTGACCATGGGGCTGTCGCTCGAGGACGCCGCGGCGGACGCGGACCTCGTGATCGAGGCGGTGCCCGAGGACATCGCGCTCAAGGTCGAGGTCTTCGCGCGGCTCGACAAGGCCGCGCCGGCGCACGCGATCCTGGCCTCGAACACCTCGTCCCTCTCGATCACCGAGATGGCTGCCGCCACCTCGCGCGCCCCGCAGGTCGTGGGCATGCACTTCTTCAACCCGGTGCCGCGCATGAAGCTGCTCGAGCTCGTGCGCGCGCTCGAGACGAGCGACGCGACGCTCGCCACCTGCGCCGGCGTGGGCGAGCGCATGGGCAAGCAGTGCGTCACCGTGCGCGAGTCGCCCGGCTTCGTCACCTCGCGCATCAACGCGATGATCGGCAACGAGGCGTTCTACATGCTGCAGGAGGGCGTGGCGAGCGCGGCCGACATCGACAAGGCGCTCAAGCTCGGCCTGAACCACCCGATGGGCCCGTTCGAGCTGGTCGACCTCGTGGGGCTGGACACGCGGCTGGCGATCCTGCGCTTCCTGCACCGCACGCTGGGCGAGAAGTTCCGCCCCTGCCCGCTGCTGGAGCAGTACGTCGCGGCGGGCCGGCTGGGCCGCAAGGCCGGCCGCGGCGTGTTCGACTACCCCGCGCAACCCTGAGCGGCGGCGGAGGCTGCGGCCCGGAGCGGACCGCGCCCGCCGCGCCCGGCGCGCCCCCCGGGCTCGCGCGCGCAAGCCCGCCGTTGAAGGGCCGATTCGCAGCGTGCTAGCTTGCTCCTCCCGCGCACCGGTCGACCATCGGCCC
>JBAIWU010000380.1:0-2121 GCA_037917155.1 Candidatus Eiseniibacteriota bacterium | reverse complement strand
CTCGTGGGCCGCGAGGTGATCGTGCCGGCCGTCATCCCGTGCGGCACGTGCGCGCTGTGCCGCGCTGGCCGGGGCAACGCCTGCACACGCCAGCTCATGCCGGGCAACGACATGGACGGCGGCTTCGCCGAGGCGCTCATCGTGCCGGGGCGCGGCCTGTGCGTCGTCGCGGCGCGCGACGGCTACGAGCTCGCCGAGCTGTCCGTGGTCGCCGACGCGGTGACGACGCCCTACCAGGCCGTCGTGCGCAGCGGCCTCGCCGCGGGCGAGCTCGCGATCGTGATCGGCGCCGGCGGCGTGGGCGGCTACGCCGTCCAGATCGCGGCCGCGCTCGGCGCGAAGGTCGTCGCGATCGACGTCGACCCCGCGAAGCTCGCGGCCATCGCGCCGCACGGCGCGAGCCTCGCGCTCGACGCGAAGGCGACCGACTTCAAGTCGCTCAAGAAGGCGATCCAGGCGGCGGCGAAGGACTGGGGCTGCCCGCCCGTGGGCTGGAAGGTGTTCGAGTGCTCGGGCACCACGGCCGGGCAGGAGACCGCGTTCGGCCTGCTCGGCACCGCCGGGACGCTGATGGTCGTGGGCTTCACGCTGGGCAAGCTGGAGGTGCGCCTCTCGAACCTGATGGCGTTCGACGCCACCGTGCAGGGCACGTGGGGGTGCCGGCCGGAGCTGTACCCCGACGCGCTCGCGCTCGTCACGAGCGGCCGCGTCACGCTCAAGCCGTTCATCGAGTGCCACCCGCTGGCCGACGGTGCCGACGTCGTCCGCCGGGTCGCCGACCACGAGATCCACCGCCGGGCCATCCTGGTGCCGGGCGGACGCTCCTGACCGCAGTGCGCGCCGCGCGTGCGGCGCGCGAAGGGGATCCCATGCTCAAGACGCACACGCTGGTTCCGGACCGGACGTTCGAGCACGTCGGCTACGAGCTGCGGCCCGCTATCGCCCCGGGCGGGGCGCCGGTCGAGGGGCTGTTCAATGCCTGGATCGTCATCGACAACCCGTCGCAGCTCAACAGCTACACGACCGAGATCGCGAAGGAGATCGTGCTCGCGTTCCGGCAGGCGAGCATGGACCGGCGCGTCGTCGCGGTCGTGTTCACCGCGACCGGCGACAAGGCGTTCTGCACCGGCGGCAACACGAAGGAATATGCCGAGTACTACGCCGGCAACCCGCAGGAGTACAAGCAGTACATGCGCGTGTTCAACGACATGATCGACTCCATCCTGCGCTGCGACAAGCCGGTCATCAACCGCGTGAACGGCATGCGCGTCGCGGGCGGGCAGGAGATCGGCATGGCGTGCGACTTCACCGTGACGGTGGACACCGCGCGCTTCGGCCAGGCCGGCCCGCGGCACGGCTCGGCACCCGACGGCGGCTCGACCGACTTCCTGCCGCTCTACGTGGGCTTCGGCCACGCGATGGAGAGCTGCGTGCTGTGCGACATGTGGAGCGCGCACAAGGCCGCCTACCTCGGGCTCGTCAACGAGGTCGTGCCGGCGCTCAAGGTGGACGGCGCCTGGATCCCCAATCCGCTCGTCGTCACGGACCGCTTCGTCGACGCCTCGGGGCGGATCGTCTACGGCGACTTCAAGACCGGCGAGGAGGCCGCCGCCGGCAAGGCGCTGCTCGCGAAGGCGACCAGCGACCTCTCGGCCCTCGACGCGGCCACCGAGCGGCTGTGCACCAAGCTCCTGATGCTCATGCCCGACTGCGTCAGCAAGACGGTCAACAGCCTGCGCAAGCACAAGCAGCACCACTGGGACGCGAACAGCATCACGAACCGCGAGTGGCTCGGGCTCAACATGATGACCGAGGGCCGCGCCGGCTTCCGCGCGTTCAACGAGGGGCCGAAGGACCGCCGCGAGGTGGACTTCATCAAGCTGCGCCAGCTGCTGGCGGAGGGGCACCCGTGGGACGACGAGCTGCTGCGCGCGATCTCGCCGCAGTTCCACGCGGAGGGCGCGGCGCGCTGAGGCGCGCCGCGGAGCGCGGATGGACCTGGGCCTGGCCGGGAAGGCGGCGCTGGTGACGGGCGGCGCCTCGGGGATCGGCGCCGCGATCGCCGGCGCACTGGCCCGCGAGGGCTGCGACGTGGCGATCGTGGACCGCGCCGGCCCCGAG
>JBAIWU010000379.1:0-4763 GCA_037917155.1 Candidatus Eiseniibacteriota bacterium | reverse complement strand
CCCGGGCGCGGCCCCGCCCAGATTCCACTTTGTTCGGATGTCGAACATAGCCTATGCTCGATGGTGTCGGGCACAGCCGTGTCCACGTTGGGGGTGCGCACCGCCGGCTGCTTGTTCGCGTCACTCGGCATCACGCGTCCCCTCAACCACGGAGGTCACCCCACATGAACCGGATTGCGACCACGATCCTCGCGGCGGCCCTGCTGCTCGTGCCCGCGGCGAGCCGCGCCGACCTCGCCGTCTACAGCCAGAACTTCGAGGGCCTCGTGCAGTCGAGCCCTTCGGCGCTCTCGGGCGACGGCTGGGTCGTGTACGGAAACGTCTTCAGCCCGTCCTGGGCCTACCTGTACGGATACGGGCCCTTCCCGGCGCCGAACAACACCGGGGCGTTCAGCGGCATCGACATCAACCAGGGCGGCGCGGGCCAGGGCGTCCAGCAGCTCGTCGTCTACAGCGACTACGCGAACGGCGACCACGCGAACGGCAACTGGGTCGAGTCGAACGTCTACCAGCAGCAGGCGATCGGCGCCGCGGACGTCGGCAGCACGTGGGACCTCACGTTCGACGCCAAGAAGGGCAACCTCGCGGGCGCGTCGACGGCGCTGGCGTTCATCAAGACGCTGGATCCCAACAGCGGCTGGGCGATGACCCGCTTCATCACCGTGAACATGACGTCCATCCCCGACACGTGGGGCACGTTCACGCTGTCGATCACGATCGATCCCGGCCTCGCGGGCCAGATCCTGCAGTTCGGCTTCGCCAACACGGCGACGCACTACGAGAGCTCGGGGATCTTCTACGACAACGTCAGCTTCAACCACACCGGCGCGACCCCGGTGCGGGCGAAGACGTGGGGCAGCCTCAAGGCGCTCTACCGGTGACACCGGCGGTTCGCGGCCCGGCCGTGCCAGGATGGCGCGGCCGGGCCGTCGCGTTCCGGCCTATGCCGCGGGCCGACGCGAACACACCCCCCGGGCGCCCGCACCTTGACAGCCGGGCGCCGCGGGAGGATTCTTTGTTCGCGCACTGGACAAAGAGGGGTGCGACGCTGGCCCGCGTCGCGCCCGCGCCTCGTTCCCCTGCGCACCGGAGACCTGGAATGACGCCTCGACGCCTCGCCGCAACCTTCCTCCTGGCCGCCTGCGCCGGGGCGGCCGCGGGCTGCTCGCACCCCATGCCCACCGCGTACTGGCCGCCGATCACGGATCCGCTCGTGTTCGGTGACGCGTTCGGCTCGCACGTCGAGTACCACGCATTCGCGGGCTCCAAGTACACCGCGCTCGCGATCGACTCGACCGAGGCGCACTCGGGCGTCGCCTCGCTCCGGTTCACCGTCCCCAACCCCGGCGATCCCGCCGGCGCGTACGCGGGCGGGGCCTTCGTCACGACGCAGTCCCGCAGCCTCGTGCCCTACAACGCGCTCAGCTTCTGGGTGAAGGCCAGCCGGGCCGCGTCGCTCGAGACCGCGGGCTTCGGCAACAACAACGCGGGGACCTCGATCCACGTGGCCTGGCGCAACGCGATCCCGATGACGACGGGCTGGACGCGCGTGCTGGTGCCCATCCCGCTGCGCGCGCGCCTCGAGGACGAGCCGGGGCTCTTCTTCGTCGCCGAGGGTCCGCAGAACGGCGCCGGCCTGACGTTCTGGATCGACGACGTCCAGTTCGTCCGCGACTACACGATCACGAACCCGCGCCCGGCGCTCACGTCGCAGACGCTCAACGCCTTCGCCGGCGCGACGCTGGGCCTCTCGAACGCCACGCGCACCGTGTTCACCGTCAGCGGGCTCGACCAGACGGTCATGCACATGCCCGCGTACTTCGACTATGCGTCGTCGGCACCCTCGGTCGCGACCGTGATCGACGGCGTCGTGCACGTGCTCGGGCCCGGCACGGCCGTCATCACCGCGAGGCTGGACACGGTCGACGCGACCGGGTCGATCACCGTGAAGGCGGGCTCGCAGCCCGCGACGGCCGCGCCCACGCCAACCGTGCCCGCGGCCTCGGTCATCTCGCTCTTCAGCAACGCGTACCCGAACGTGCCGGTGGATACGTGGTCGGCCGCGTGGGACCAGGCCGACGTGTCCGACATGCTGATCGCCGGCAACCCGACCAAGGTCTACACGAGCCTCGTGTACGCCGGCATCGAGTTCGCGTCGCATCCCATCGACGCCGCCGCGATGACGCACTTCCACATGGACGTCTGGGTGCCCGGCGGCACGACGTTCAGGGTGAAGCTTGTCGACTTCGGCGCGGACGGCGTCTACGGCGGCGGCAATGACACGCAGTCCGAGCTCACGTTCGACGCCACCACGACGCCGGCGCTCGTCACCGGCGCCTGGGTCGGCCTTGAGGTGCCGCTGGACTCCTTCACCGGCCTCGCGAGTCGCTCGCACCTCGCGCAGCTGGTGCTCTCGGGCGACACCCGCACGGCGTTTGTCGACAACCTCTACCTGCACCGCTAGGGTGCGCGTCGCGGCATGGGCCCGAATGGCGGAGGAACCACGCGCATGACGCGGCACGGACGCGGGTCGAACGGCGCCGGCGCGGGCGCGCGGCTCAACCCGCTCGCGCAGTCGGCCCTGCGTCTCGTCTGGCAGCAGCACCGCATCTCGCGGGCCGACATCGCGCGGCAGATGGGCCTGTCGCGCTCGACCGTCACGGAGATCGTCGATGCGCTGCTTCCCACCGGGCTCGTTGCCGAGGTCGGCGTCGGCCCCTCGCGCGGCGGACGGCCGCCGATCGTGCTCGAGTTCGAGTACGACGCGGCCTGCATCCTCGGCGTCGACATGGGCGCCGCGCACGTCGCGGTGGCGCTGACCGACCTGCGCGGCGAGGTGCTCGCGTGGCGCCACCGCCTGCATCCCGTGCGCACCGACCCCGAGGGCACGCGGGCGCTCATCGGCGCGCTGTGCTCGGAGTGCCTCGCTGAGCGCCCGGGGAGCCGCAGGCGGCTCCTGGGCGTCGGGGTCGCGGTCCCCTGCCCCGTCGATCCGGCGCACCCGGACCACTTCTCCGAGGTCGTCCTGCCCGACTGGCGCGGCCGCGGCGACCTGAAGCGCTTCGCGAGCCGCTTCCGCGTGCCGCTGTTCGTCGACAACGACGCCAACCTGGGCGCGCTGGCCGAACGCTGGTGGGGCGCGGGCCGGGGCATCGACGACTTCGCGTACGTGAAGGTCGCGACGGGCGTGGGCTCGGGTCATTTCGTGCGCGGCAGGGTCTACCGCGGCGCGACGGGCGTCGCGGGCGAGATCGGCCACATGGCGATCGACCCGCACGGCAAGCCCTGCGTCTGCGGGCTGCGGGGCTGCCTCGCGACCCTCGTGGGCGCGCCGGCGCTGGTCGAGCGCGCGCTCGAGCTGCGCGACCGGCATCCCGGCAGCGCGCTCGCGGGCCCCGCGCCGACGATCGAGGCGATCGAGGACGCCGCACTCGCGGGCGATCCGCTCGCGCTCCAGGTCGTGACCGAGGCCGCCGAGCACCTCGGCATCGCCATCGCGGGGCTGCTCAACCTCATGAACCCGCGGCTGGTGATCGTGGGCGGCGGGCTCTCGCGGCTGGGCGACCGGCTGCTCGAGCCGCTGCGCGGCGTCATCCGCAACCGCACGCTGGTCAGCTCGCTGGCCGCCGCGGACGTGACGACCAGCGCGCTCGGGCCGCGCTCGATCGCGATCGGGGCGGCGACGTACGTGCTCGACGCAGCGCTCGACGACGCGCGCCTGTTCCCCGCCCCGGCGGCGCGCAGGACGGCGTGATGGCGGCGATCCGGTGGCTCGCCCCGGCGCTGACGCTCGGCGTCGCGGCGCTGGCGCTGCTCGCCACCACGGCCGCGTGCGCCCGGCACCCGACCGCGCCGACGTGGGACCTCGCGTGGCAGGACGAGTTCGACGGGCCCGCCGGGCAGTCGCCTGACGCCTCGCACTGGTCCTACGACGTGGGCACGGACTGGGGCAACGGCCAGCTCGAGTACGACACCGCGCGGCCCGAGAACGTCTCGCTCGACGGCGAGGGCCATCTCGCGATCACCGCGCGGCGCGAAAGCTGGCTGGGGCAGTCCTACACCTCGGGACGCATCCACACGCGCGGCCACTTCGAGCAGGCCGGCGGCCGCTTCGAGACGCGCCTGCGCGTGCCCGCGGGCCAGGGGCTGTGGCCGGCGTTCTGGCTCCTGGGCTCGGATTTCGCGAGCGTGGGCTGGCCGGCGTGCGGCGAGATCGACGTGATGGAGTACCGCGGCCAGGAGCCCGACGTCGTGCACGGGAGCCTGCACGGTCCGGGCTACTCCGGGGGCGCCGCGATCACGCGCCGCTACCAGGCGCCCGTGCCGCTCGACGGCGACTTCCACGTGTACGCCGTCGAGTGGACGTCGAAGAAGATCACGTGGTCGCTCGACGGCACCGGGTACTTCACCGTCTCGCCCGGCGACCTGCCGAAGGGCGCGCCGTGGGTCTTCAACCACGACTTCTTCGTCATCCTCGACCTCGCCGTGGGCGGCGGCTTCGTCGGGCCCCCCGACGAGGGCACGGCGTTCCCGCAGTCGCTGCTCGTCGATTGGGTGCGGGTGTACCGGCGGGGATCCTGAGCGTGGCCGCGCCCCGCGCCCGCGCGGCGGCCGCGCTTGCGGCCGGGCTCGCGGCCGCGCTGCCGCTCGCGGCCGGGTGCGCGCGCGAACGCCCCTCCCTGCCGGCGAACGTGCTGGTGGTCTCGCAGGAGCAGCAGGCGTCGTGGGTGCGCAACTTCAACCCGCTCACGACCGCGACCTCC
>JBAIWU010000378.1:0-7190 GCA_037917155.1 Candidatus Eiseniibacteriota bacterium | reverse complement strand
CCGGTCGCGCCGAGCACGTCGACGAGTCCCGCGCGGATGACGGCCGTGTTGATCATCTTGGCCGCCAGCGCGATGTCCAGCAGCACGCTGGTGAACTCGCCACTCGCCTCGGGGTGGTCGCGTTCCTGCTGGAGCACGAACTGGGACAGGGTCACGGCGCGATGGCTCATGCGTCCTCCGTCAGTCGGAGAGTCCGGTGATGTCCTCGTGGCCGCGCGCGCTGCCGACGGCGGTCGAGGCAACCGGGAACGTGCCCGGCACGAACGGGGCGTGCGACTCGGCGAGCGCGCGGGTCCCGTTCACCGCGAGCTGGCGGAGCAGGAAGGCGAAGCGCTCCTCGAGCGCCGCGCCGATGGCGCCGCGCACGGGCGCCGGCAGGCCCCACAGCTCCCGCTTGTACATCCCCAGCGCCTTCTTCCGGGTCTTGTAGAGGAACTGCTCGTCGGTGTCGGTGGGCTTGCGCTCGCCCGCCTCGCTGACGCGCAGCCGGTCGTAGATCGCCTTCTTGAGCTCCGCCGGGAAGGACGGGTGGTCGAGGATCATGTTCTGGAACTCGGTCGCGAGGTGGATCTCGCAGGCGAGGCGCTTCGGGAACTCGCCGAACAGCTCCGACGGCAGCGTCGAGGCGCCGTGCTGCACCGCGCCGGCGAAACCGTACTTGCCGCTCGCGAGCTTCGAGAGCGACTCCAGCGTGTCGAAGTCGAGCTTGACCTTCGCGATGCTCCCGTCGGGCAGCGGCACGCCGCCGTGGCTGGTGCCGGTCTGGATCGAGATCTTGCTCATGCCCGGCGCGCCCGGCGCGATGCGGGCGAGCTCGGCATTGTAGATGCTCACGAACGCCTCGAGCTCCTCGGCCGTGGAATTGCGCCCGCCGACCTCGCCGATCTCGCCGCCCACCGACACGTGCACGCCCTTGGGCTCGCGCTTGCGGATCAGCGCGGTGATCTCGGCGCAGAGCGTGCCGTTCAGGCGCTGCTGCTCGAGGTGGCTGGACTTGTCCAGCTCGACCAGCGTCGAGGTGTCCACGTCGATGTTGTAGAAGCCGGCGGCGAGGGCCTCGGCGGCCAGGTCCATCACGGCCTTCTTCTCGGCCGCCGCGTCCACCGCGTACTTCTTGGCGCTGATCTGGAAGTGGTCGCCCTGCACGAACACCGGGCCCGTCCAGCCCTCGCGCAGCGCCGCCGCCAGCATCACGAACGTGTACTCGAGCGGCCGCTGGTCCGTGTACGTCATCTCGGAGCGCGCGATCTCGAGGATCACGGCGCCGGCGTCGAGCGCCTTGCGGGCGCGGAAGAGGGCGCGGGCCGAGTCGTACGCCATGCCGCGGACGTTGATCGCCGGCACGGTGAACGTGGGCGGGACCTCGCCGCGGCCGCGCGCCATGTAGAGGGCGTGGATCGAGGCGGGGTAGATGCCGCTGCTCCTGCACTGGTCGAAGACGACCTGGCGCGCGGCATCGCGCACGTCGCCCTGGGCGAAGACGCCCGTCCAGACGAGCCGGTCGAGCGCGTCACCGTTGCCGGTGGCGAGCACGGCGGCCGCCTGGCGCACTTCGTCGATGCTGCGGAGTTCGAGGTCCATGGGGACTATCCTGTCGCGAGAGCCCGCGCGGGACGGCGAGCCGGCCGGCCGCGGCCGCGGGTGAGGGGTGGACCGGAGTCGGGAGAAACCGCGGCAGTATAGACGTGCGCCCGTCCCCGGTAAACGCCGCGCCGGGAGCCGCGGAGGCCGCGCCGGGGTCCGGCCGCGCTCAGGCGGAGCCCGCCCCCAGCGCCGCGCCGAGCGCGACGATCCCGTCGCGCGCCTGCTGCAGCTCGGGGAAGCGCTGCGGGTCGAACGTCGCGATCCCGGTGGCCCGCTTCCACGCCAGCAGCTCGGCGAGGTCCTGCGTGCACGCCGCGCCGAGGCCCATGCCGTGCCCGGTGAAGCCGGCGCAGATCGCGAGGTGGTGCGAGGCATCGAGCCAGCCCACGAGCGGCCGGCCGTCCCGCGCGTAGCCCATGATGCCGGACCAGCGGTACTCGATCGGGATCCCCTCCGGCACGAGCGTCGCGAGGCCGGCCTCGATGGCCTGCTGCACCTTCGGCGTGATGCCGGCTTCGAGCGTCATCTCGGTGTCGAAGTCCGTCTCGCGCCAGCCGCCGATCACGAGCCGGCGCTCGCTGGTCTGGCGCCAGTAGTGGTAGCCCCAGTGGGCGTAGGCGGGGCGCGGCGCGATGACGTCGGGCAGCGGCGCGGTGGCGACGAGCTGGCCCCGGCGCGGCTGGATGAGCGGCGCGAGGTAGGGCAGCAGCCGCGGCGCGAAGGCGTTCGTGGCGAGCACGAGCGTGCGCGCGCGCGCGGTCCGGCCGTTGCAGTCGACCTCCCAGAGCCCGCCCTTCCAGCGCGCCGAATCGACCGCGGACTGCGGGTGCAGCCGGGCGCCGAGCTTGACCGCCGCCTCGGCGAGGCCGTGCAGGAAGCGCAGCGGGTCGATCTGGCCGTCCTCGGGCACCTCGAACGCGGCGTGGAACGCGCCGACGGCGTGCGCGGGCACGGCCTCGGCGAGCGGGATCTCGCGCATCGGGAAGCCGTCGTGGCGCAGCTCGGGCAGCGAGCCGCGCAGGTCCTCGGTCTCCTCGGGCGTGCGCGTGAGGCGCAGCGAGCCCGTCTGCTGGTAGTCGCAGTCGATCCCGATGCCCTGGACGAGGCGGCGGATGCGCTGGTGCGTGCGCCGGCCGATGTGCAGCACCGCGCGGGCGCCGTCGCGCCCCCACAGGGCGATGCGCTCGGCGTACGGCTCCGCCGGAGCGGCGAGCAGGAAGCCGGCGTTGCCGCCGCTCGCGCCTCCCGCGATGTCGCCCGCGTCGAGCACGCCGACCATCGCGCCCTGCTCGGCGAGCGTGTACGCGAGCGTGATCCCGGCGACGCCCGCCCCCACGACCAGCACCTCGGCGTCGAGGTCGGTGTCGAGGGGGGCGAAGCGGCGCGTGGGTCGGGCCCACCACAGCGGGATCGTCGGCTTCAGCGGCTCGCTCATGCGGTCATGATGCACGCGGCACGCACGGGCGGCAACTTCGTGCCGCGCCGCCTCGCGCGCGTGACATCGCGATGACGATCGCACGCCGTCCGGCCGCGGCCGCCGCGTCGCCGAGGCCGCCCGCGCGCGTTGACACCCGTTCCCCGGCGGGCTTCAATCGCCCTCCTGGCGTCTCGTGACGCATGGAAACCCGGGCGGAGGGTTGCTTGGACGAATCGACCACCGTGCTCTGCCGCATGACCGTGAACGGCGATCCGCGCACCTGCGCGGTGGACCCCGGCACGACCCTGCTCGAGGCGCTGCGCTACCGGCTGGGGCTCACCGGCAGCAAGCAGGGCTGCGACAAGGGCGACTGCGGCGCGTGCACGGTGCTGCTCGACGGCGAGCCCGTGCTCGCCTGCATCACGCTCGCGCTCGCCTGCGAGGGCCGCCACGTCGTCACCGTCGAGGGGCTGGCCGAGGCCGGCCGGCCGAGCGCGCTGCAGGACGCGTTCGACCGCGTGGGCGGCGCGCAGTGCGGCTTCTGCACGCCCGGCATGCTCGTGAGCGCGACCGCGCTGCTGCGGCGCAACGCGTCGCCGACGCGGCAGCAGATCGCGCACGCGCTCTCGGGGAACCTCTGCCGCTGCACCGGCTACACGAAGATCCTCGAGGCCGTCGAGACCGCGGCGCGCGAGCTGCGGGGTCGTGCATGAGCGCCGGCGAGCCGACCCCGAGGCGCACGCCCGGCATGGAGGTCCCGAAGGACCGCGTCATGCCGCGCGAGGACCGCCTGCGCCCGCCCGAGTGGGAGGGCGGCCGGACGGATCCCCCCAACGGCGGCGCGTTCCACACGGTCGGCCGGCGCAACCGCAAGGTCGAGGGCCTCGCCAAGGTGACGGGGCGCGCGGTCTATGCCGACGACCTCGTGCTGCCGCGCATGCTGCACGCCAAGCTGGTGCGCTCGATCCATGCGCACGCGCGCATCCTCTCGATCGACGCGGGCGCCGCGCTCGCGATGCCCGGCGTGCACGCGGTCGTGACCGGCCGCGACCTGCCGGAGTACTTCGGGATCATCCCGTGGACGCAGGACGAGCAGGCGCTGTGCGAGACCAAGGCGCGCTACGTCGGCGACGCGATCGCGGCCGTCGCCGCGGACGACGAGCGGACCGCCGAGGAGGCGCTGCGCCGCATCCGGGTCGAGTACGAGGTGCTGCCCGCGGTGCCGGACATCGACACGGCGCTCGCGCACCCCGAGTGGCAGGTGAACGAGAAGGCGGCCGAGGGCAACATCAGCAAGCAGGTGCGCCTCGAGTTCGGGGCCGTCGACGCGGCGCTCGCGAACAGCGACGAGGTCGTGGAGGCCGAGTACTGGTACGAGGGCTCGACGCACGCGCCCATCGAGCCGCACTGCTGCGTCGCCGAGTACGACGCGACCGGGTTCCTGACCGTGTGGTCGAGCACGCAAGTGGCGCACTACCTGCACCGCGACCTCGCGCGGGTCCTGGGGCTGCCGACGCAGCGCATCCGCGTCATCCAGCCGGTCGTGGGCGGCGCGTTCGGCGGCAAGAGCGAGCCGTTCTCCCTCGAGTTCGCGGCCGCGAAGCTGTCCATGGTGACGGGCCGGCCGGTCAAGATCCTCTACACGCGCGAGGAGGTCTTCTACGCGCACCGCGGCCGCCACCCGATGCGGCTGCGGTACCGCACCGGCGTCCGGCGCGACGGCACGCTCACGGGCACCGACGCGCTCGTCCAGCTCGACGGCGGCGCGTACAGCTCCTTCGGCCTCGTGACGACCTACTACTCCGGCCAGCTGCTGACGGCGCCGTACGTGCTGCCCGCGTACCGCTTCGACTCGACGCGCGTGTTCACGAACAAGCCCTGCTGCGGCCCCAAGCGCGGGCACGGCTCGGTGCAGCCGCGGTTCGCGTTCGAGTGCCAGCTCGACAAGCTCGCCGAGCGGATCGGGATGGACCCGATCGAGCTGCGCCGGCGCAACGCGATCGGCGCGCACACGCGGACCGTGAACGGCATGCGCGTGACCTCGAACGGCTTCCTCGAGTGCCTCGACGCGGTCGAGCGCGAGTCGGGATGGCGCGGCAAGTTCCGCCGCCTGCCGTACGGCCGCGGCGTCGGGGTGGCGGGCAGCACCTACATCACCGGCACCAACTACTGCATCTACCCGAACGAGATGCCGCAGGCGGGCGTCCAGCTCAAGCTGGACCGCAGCGGTCGCGCCACGGTCTTCTGCGGCTGCTCCGACATCGGGCAGGGCGTGGACTCCGTGCTGGCGCTCATCGTGTGCGAGGAGCTGGGGCTCGACCTGCGCGACGTGCGCGTCGTCGCCGCGGACACGGACCTGACGCCGGTGGACCTCGGCTCGTACTCGAGCCGCGAGACGTTCATGGTGGGCAACGCCTGCCTCGACGCCGCGCGCCGGCTGCGCGAGACGATCGCGACCACGCTCGCCGAGCGCTGGGGGGTGCCGCGCGGCTCGATCGTGCTCGCGGGCGGGGTCGCCTGCGCGACCGGCGACCCGCACCGCTTCTCGATGAGCGTGCGCGACGCGTTCCAGGCGGCCGAGTCGAGGCACGGCACGCTGGGCTCGGTCGGCTGGTACCAGTCGCCGAAGCTGGGCGGGGAGTACCGCGGCGGCACGATCGGCGCCTCGCCCACGTACTCGTTCACCGCGCACGTCGCCGAGGTCGAGTGCGACCCCGAGACCGGCGTGGTCGACGTGAAGCACATCTGGGTCGCCCACGACTGCGGCCGGGCGCTCAACCCGGTCACGGTCGAGGGCCAGATGGAGGGCAGCGCCTGGATGGGCTTCGCGGAGGCGCTGTTCGAGGAGCAGCTCTACAAGCCGGCGGCGGTGGGCTACGGCTTCGGCCTGCACCACGGCCCGAGCCTGCTGGACTACCGCATGCCGACCGCGCTGGATTCGCCGGAGCTGCACTCGATCGTGATCGAGTCCGTGGACCCCGAGGGGCCCTACGGCGCCAAGGAGGCGGGCGAGGGGCCCCTGCACCCCGGCGTGCCCGCCATCGCCAACGCCATCCACGACGCGCTGGGCATCCGCTGCGACCGGCTCCCGTTCAGCCCGCCCGCGGTGCTGCGGCTGCTGCGCGCGGGCGGCGCGCGCGCGGCCTGGGAGCGGGCCCGCGCGGCCGGCGTGGGGGCGAGGTGAGCCCATGCTGACGCTGCCCGTGTTCGAGTGGGTGCGCCCCGCGAGCGTGGACGACGTGATCCGCGAGCTCGGCGCACATCCGGGCGAGTGCCTGCTGCTGGCTGGCGGGACCGACGCCGTGCCGAACCTCAAGCACCGGCTGCACGAGCCGCGCCGCGTCGTGCACCTCGTCGGCGTACGCGAGCTGCGCGGGCTGCGCGCGCAGGGCGGTGCGCTCGAGATCGGCGCGCTCGTCACGCTGCGCGAGCTGGCCGCGCACCCGGACGTGCTCGCGTCGCACCCGGCGCTGGCCGCCGCGGCCGGCCTGGTCGCCTCGCCGCAGATCCGCGCGATGGGCACCGTGGGCGGCAACCTCTGCCTCGACACGCGATGCACGTACTACAACCAGACCTACTTCTGGCGCGAGGCGCTCGGGTTCTGCCTCAAGAAGGACGGCGTGCGCTGCCACGTCGTGCCGCAGGGGAAGCGCTGCGTCGCGGCGCACAGCTCGGACCTGGCGCCGGCGCTCATCGCGCTGGGGGCCGAGGTCGAGATCGCCGGGCCGTCCGGCCGGCGCTGGCTCGACCTCGACGCGTTCTTCGTGGGCGACGGCGTGCACAACAACGTGCTCGGGCGCGACGAGCTGGTGACGCGCGTGCGCGTCCCCGCACCGGCGCCGGGCCAGCGCGCCGCCTATCGCAAGCTGCGGCCGCGCGGCGCCATCGACTTCCCGATGCTCTCGGTGGCGGCGGCCGCGCGGGTCGAGGACGGCCGCGCCGCGGCGCTGCGCGTGGTCGTGAGCGCGCTCGGCGCCAAGCCCCGCCTGCTCGGCGGGCTCGATCCGCTCCGCGCGGCGCACCCGGCGGACGCATCGCTCGTCGCGGCCGTGGCGCAGGCGGCGCACAAGCAGTGCCGGCCGCTCACGAACGTGCCGTACGACGACGCGTGGCGGCACGAGATGGTGCCGGTGTTCGTGGCGCGCGCGCTGCGCGAGGCGCTGGGGCTGGAGGGCGCATGAGCCCCGTT
>JBAIWU010000377.1:0-10214 GCA_037917155.1 Candidatus Eiseniibacteriota bacterium | reverse complement strand
CGTGGGCCGCGCGATGTGGGCGGAGCGCGCGCTGCCGCGCACGAACGTCTGGACGTGGCCCGGCTACGGCGAGCCCTACTTCCTGCCCTCGTGGCTCTTCCGCGCGCTGCTCTGGCCGTTCTGGGCGGCGGGCCACGCCTGGGGGCTGGCCGCGTGGCGCTGGCTCACGACGCTCGGCGCGTTCGCGCTGCTGTGGCGCACGGCGCGCCGCGGCGGCGCCACCGGCGTGCTGCCGCTCGTCGTCTGCGTGTGGACGGCGCTCGTCTACCGGCAGCGCTCGCAGGTGCGGCCCGACACGCTCGTGGCGCTGCTGCTCGCGTTCGAGATCTGGCTGCTCGAGGCGCGGCGGCTCGGCGGCCGCGTGCACGTCGCGTGGCTGGTGCCGGTGGCGTGGGTGTGGGCCAACGCGCACATCTCGTGGCACCTCTTCCTCGTGACCGGGATCGCCTACCTGCTCGATGCGCTCGTGCGCCGACGGCGCGATCCGGCCGCGGCGGCGCCCGGGCCGCTCCCGCTCGCGCTGCTGGCCGGGCTCGCCGCC
Organism: Candidatus Eiseniibacteriota bacterium; assembly: GCA_037917155.1. Classification (GTDB taxonomy): domain Bacteria; phylum Eisenbacteria; class RBG-16-71-46; order RBG-16-71-46; family RBG-16-71-46; genus CAIXRL01. The sequence continues at coordinate 9,673 of JBAIWU010000377.1, read as the reverse complement.
ATGCTCGCGAATCCATTCGGTCTCGAGACGCTGCGGCAGCCCTTCGAGTTCTTCTTCCAATGGCGGCACGAGCCGATCTACCGCGGCATCCTCGAGCTTCAGCCGATCACGTGGAGCGTGGACCGTCGCAACGGCCTCGCGCTGCTGCTCGTCGCCTCGCCGCTGCTGGCGCTGCTGCGCTGGCGCCGGCGCGGCATCGACCTCGCCGAGCTGGTGCTGCTCGCGGTCTCGATCGGGCAGGCGGTCACGTCGCAGCGCTTCCTCGGCACGTTCGCGCTGGTCGCGACGCCGTTCCTCGCGCGCGACCTCGCCGACGCGCTCGCCGGCGCGCGCTGGCCCGCGTGGCTCGCGCGTCCCGGGGCGCGCCCGGCGGCGGCGTGCGCCGCGTGCGTGCTCATCACGCTGCCCGAGCTCGCGCGGCCCGAGTGGCCGCTCGGCATCGGCTTCGACCCGGCCGCGTACCCGAGCGCCGCGTGCGACTGGATCGCGGCGAACGGCGTGCGCGGGCGGGCGTTCAATGCGTACTCGGACGGCGGCTACCTGCTGTGGCGCTTCTGGCCCGATCGCGGCCGGCTGCCGTTCATCGACGTGCACCAGACCGGCACGCGGCGCGACCGCGACCTCTACGCCGCGGCGTGGTCGGACTCGACCGCTTGGCTCGCGCTCGACCGCGAGCGGCGCTTCGACTGGGCGCTGTTGCGCCGGCCCACGGCTCCTTCTCAGCAGGGCCTGATCGACGTGCTGGACGCCGACCCCGACTGGGCGCTCGTCTTCGCCGACGACGCGGCGGCGCTCTACCTGCGGCGCACGGGCCCGCTCGCGGCGCTCGCGGCGGACAGCGCGTACGCGCACCTTCCCGGCGGCAACCGGCGGATGGCAGCGCTCGCGGCGGGAGTGGCGCGCGACTCCGTCGCGCGTGCCGCGGTGCGGGCGGAGCTGGCGCGCCAGGCCGCCTCGAGCCCGCGCAACGGTCGCGCGCTGAGCCTGCTCGCCAGCATCGAGGGCCTGGACGGCCACTGGGCGAGGGCGCTCGAGCTGCTGCAGCGCGCCGGGCGGCTCGTGCCGAACCTGCCCCTGCTCGCCGAGCGCAAGAACAGCGCGCTCGCACACCTGAAGGCTGAGCAGGGCGCACGCGCACCGCTGCCCTGACGGCGCGGCATTCCTTTCTCTCCGGAGAACGCCCCCGCCGGCCGTTTCGTCGCACGCGCCACGGTTCCGCACCGGCACACGGCACGCCGGCGGAGCGCCCGCATGGAGATCGCGACTGCCCGGCGGAGCCGCCTGATCTACACTCGTTTTCATACGCCCGCCGCGCACCCCCTGCGCCGGTGGCGGGCGACGCTTCACGGGAGGTCCCCACATGCCACGCCTCCGGGCCGCAGTCGCGTCATCGATCGCCGTCGCGATCGCCCTCATCCTCGTCCACCCGTCCGCCGCCCGCGCGAAGTCCGCCGCGCCGCACCCGATGCGCGCGACGAGCTACGACATCGCGCGCCGGCTCGATATCAACAGCCTCAATTGTTTCGTCACCAACGAGGGCTGGGTCGGCTACGACCCGGCCAACATCGGAGGGGGCGGAGGGGAGGGCCTGTTCTACCCCCGAGGCACGACGCACAACGTGCTCTACGCCGGCGGCCTCTGGCTCGGCGGGCTCGTGGGCGGCGCGCCGCGGCTGGCGGTCGCCGAGTACTCATCCGAGTACGCGCCGGGCACGCTGGCGCAGGGCGGCGCGCCCGCGAATCCGTTGGGCTTCCAGTTCCGCGTGTGGAAAGTGAACGCGTGGACCGGCAACGCCGCGGACACGGCGCACGTCGACCGCACGCCGACGGAGCTGGCAGCCGATCCGACGCTGGACCCGGTCGCGCACCACGGCTGGGGCGAGTACATGGCCAACGCCGCGGCGGTGGGTGCGCCGGTGCGCACCTGGTTCCTGCCCGGCCCCGGCGGCGTGGGCACGGTGCCGGTGCTCGGTCCGGACGTGACCGGCGACCAGATGCTCTGGTGCGTCTTCAACGATGCCGACCTGGCCAATCACACGAATGAGGCCGGAAGGACGTCGCCGCTGGGCGTCGAAGTCCGCCAGAGCGTGTTCGCGTTCAACCGGCCCGGGCCGCTCGCGCAGGCGCTGTTCATCCGCTGGCGGATCGTCAACCGCAGCACGCAGTCGATCGACGCGATGCGTGCGGCCTGCTGGCTGGACCCCGACATCGGCGGCTCCACGGACGACCTCGCCGGCTGCGACACGTTGCGCTCGCTGGGCTTCGCGTACAACGCCACGAACGCGGACCTGGTGTACGGCGCCACGCCGCCCGCGCTGGGTGTCGACCTGCTCGACGCCACGTACGACGCCCAGCACGGTCGCGCGGTCGGCATGGGCGTGTTCGACCGCTACATGAACGGCACCGATCCGAGCTACTCGATCACGACGTGGAACTACCTCAACGGCCTGGACGCGGACGGCGTGCCGATCGTGAATCCGATGACGCTGGCACCGACCACCTGGATGTGCTCGGGCGATCCCGTCGTGGGCATGGGTTGGGTGGACACCAACCCCGCGGATCGACGGATTCTGGCCGTGCGGCCCGCGCGCACGCTTGCGCCGGGCGATTCCATGGACGTGGTCGCGGCGATCATCGTGGGCCAGGGGCCCAACCGGCTCGGATCGCTGGCGCAGCTCCAGTGCTGGGACGACTGGATCCAGCAGGCGTATGCGAGCGGGTTCCCCGCCGACCAGCCGCAGCCGCAGGCCTGCCTGGCGCCCCAGAACTGCCCGCGGACGCCGGACTGGTACGCCGGCGAGTGCGCGGGCGGCACGCACCTCACCGCAGGCCAACTCGCCATTCTCGGCACGGGTGTCGACCAGCAGTCGTTGACGCTCGGCTTCGGCTCCACGCCGGGTGCCGGCTTCTGCACCACGCTCGCGAACGCGTCCGACGTGCGCGCCGAGGCCAAGGCCGAATACGCGGCACTGCTCGCGAACGCGCTGGCCACGCCGCTGGGCGTGACGCCGGCCGGCGCGCAGCCCATCTATCTCGACACCGGGCTCCCGGTCTCGGTCCCGGGGCTCGCCGCGACGACGCTGCTCCAGCTCATCGAGCCCGCGCCAACCACGTTTGGCTTGCACGGCGACTATCTGAACCTCGACACCACGCACCCGACCCCGATCGCCGGCGTCAACGCCGGACTCGCGGCGTTCGGCGGCGGCGCGGACTACATGTGGAATTTCTTCGGCTCGTCGCTGGACCCGACGACGATGGTGCCGGACTCGTTCCCGACGATCGAGCTGCGCTTCGACCCGGCGCACCCGCAGAAGGCCTACCGCTATCTTCGATTCGAGCTGCAGGATGGCAGCTACCCGGCCGTCGGGCGCGTCTACAAGTACGCGGGCTTCGTGACAGTGCCGTTCAGCGCGGTGGACTCGGCGACCGGCCGCACGATGGACATCGGCTTCGTCGAGCGTGCCGTGACGGACGACAACGGCACGCTGCTCGCGCCGCAGTACCAGCCCGCGACATTCGACTCGACGTGGTCGCCGGATGCGTCGGAGGCGGGGGGACGCGAGTACCTGGCGGTTCTCGCCCGGCCGTACCAGGGCACGCCGCGCACGGACCTCGCGATGGACGGCGCGTTCTACGACGGCGTGCACCCGTGGCTCTACGCGCTGTGGGCGCGGCGAGTGGCGCCTGACACGCAGCTCGACCCGGCGGACAAGTTCGTCTTCAGCGTCCACCACCCGGACAGCCCGGGCGCGGACGCGGCGCTGCTGACGCTGGAGAGCAGGTCGCTCGCCGACCCCGCCGTGACCGACGCGTACGCACTGATCCGCGACGGCCTCGCGGCGATCAACCGCGGCGAGGGCATCGGTCCCACGTGCACCGACGTCTCGACCGAGGTGCTCGCCTCGCTCGTGCGCGCGGACGCGCAGCCGACCGCCGTCGCGATCGAGTGGCGCGTCGAGGGCGTGCCCGCCGTCACCGTGCAGCGGGGCGAGCGTGCGGACGAGTGGACGACGCTCGGCACCGTCGCGCCCACGGCCGGCCAGGTGATCTGGCGCGACACCGACGTGGTGCCTGGGGCGCGTTACGGCTACCGGCTCGCGCTGGGCGCCGGCGGGGCCCCGCCGTACGCGGGCGAGACGTGGCTGGAGGTGCCGCGCACGGCGCAGCTCGCGCTCGCGGGCTTCCGGCCGAACCCGGCCGGGACGAACGCGACGATCGTCTTCTCGCTGCCGGGCGCCGGGCGCGCGACGCTCGAGATGCTCGACGTCGCGGGCCGGCGGGTGCTGGCGGAAGAGGTGGGCGCGCTGGGTCCGGGCACGCACGCGCTGCCGCTCAAGGGCCGGCCCGCGCCGGGGATCTACTGGCTGCGCCTGACGAAGGGCGAGCAGTCGGCGCACACGACCGGCGTCATCGTACGCTAGGCGCGCCCGCCGTCGACCGCGCTTCAACGGCGCGTCGCGACCACGAACGGTCGCGGCGCGCCGCGTTGCGTCTCGGCCCTGTCCGCCTCGCTCCCACGCGGTTCCGCCCAAGTCCCCGGATCGCCACGCCAGCCGGCGGGCGCCCCGAACTCCTGGCGGGGCCTCTGGTATTGCCGGAGTGCGCAGGCCGCCTTAGACTTCATTCTATGCGTATGCAAACTCGTACTATCGAGGTGCTCGGGCCGAGTCCCGGCGTGCTGTTGTCGGGGAGGTGGTTCCCGGCGTGACCGCCATCGCGCCGGCGGCCGAGGGGCGCGACGTTCGCGTCTGGCAACGCATCCTCGCGGTGGCTGCGGTCTTCGCGGCCAGCGCGGCGGTCGGGATCGCCACGATGAGCCGGTCCGTAGGGCTCATGGATTACGGCGAGCTCGCGGCGGTGGCGACGACGCTCGGGATCGCGCACCCCACCGGCTATCCCACGTTCACGCTACTCGGCCACTTCGTGACGAGGCTGATCCCGCTCCGGCCGCTCCTGGCGCTCAACCTCCTCGCGGTGCTGCTCGTCGCGGCGGGCGCCGCGCTGCTGGTGCCGCTCTACGAGGCGGTGCTCGAGCGAATCGGCCCCCAGCCGGCGCGAACGCGCCCGGGCGGCGACGCGCGCAAGGCCCGGAACGCGCCGGCCGCCGGGCCCGACCGGCGTCCGTCCGCTCCGTCGCCGCGGGCGACCGCGACCGTCGCCGGGCCGGAGCGGCTCGCGATCGCCGCGGTCGCGGCGTTGGCGACCGCGCTCACCGCCACGTGGTGGCAGCAGGCGACCGGCTTCGAGGTGTACGCGCTGCACGTCGTGTTCCTGCCGCTCGTGACGCTGCTCTTCCTGCGCTGGGTCGACCACGGCAAGGGCGGCCTGCTCTTCGCCTTCGTGCTGGGGTTGTCGTTCACGAACCACATGACGACGCTGCTGCTCGCGCCGGCGTTCCTCGTCTACGCGGCCGTCCGGATGGGGCCGGGGAGGATGGTGGGCGCCTCGCTCCGGATCGCTCCTGCGTTCGTGGTCGGCCTGCTCCCGTACGTCTACCTTCCGCTGCGCGCCGCACTTCTGCCGCGCTTCGACTGGGGCGATCCCCGGACGCTCGACGCGTTCGTCCGCCACGTCACCGGCTGGCAGTTCCGCGTCTGGATGTTCTCGAACGCCGCCGAATCGCAGCAGCAGGCCGCGTACCTGCTCGCCCGCCTGCCGTGGGACCTCGGTTGGCTCGGCCTCGTCCCGGTCGTCCTCGGCGCGGCGGTGCTGGCGCGACGCGCGCGGGCCGTCGGCGTGATGACGCTGCTGCTCGTCGCCGCCGCGTTCGTGTACGCCTGCGGCTACACGATCCCCGACATCGAGTCGTACACGCTCGCCGGCGTGATGGGGCTGGGCATCGCCCTCGCCGCGGGCCTGCTGGCCATCCGCGAGCGCTACAGCCGGGCCGCCGCGATCGGCTTCGGCGCCGCGCTCGTGGTGGCGTGCCTGGCCTTCCACTGGCGCGACTCCGACGAGCGGCGCGACCACATGGTCGACGACATGGTCCACAACGTGCTCGAGCCGCTCCCGCGCAACGCGGTCCTGCTCTCCGGCATGTGGGACAACGTGGTCTCGCCCAGCTACTACGCGCAGGAGGTCGAGGGCCTGCGCCGCGACGTGCTGGTCGTGGACCCGCTGCTCCTGCGCTACAACTGGTACGTGCGCGAGCTGGCCGGCCGTGCGCCGGGGCCGATGAAGGACGCGGCGGCCGCCGCCGCCGCGTACGTACGCGAGGAGGGCCGGTTCGAGCGCGGGGAGCCCTACGACGGGGCTCGCGTCACCGCGGCCTACAACGGCATGGTCCAGGGCCTGCTCTCCGCTTGCCTCGCGCGCGGCCGGCCGCTGTTCATGACGCCCGACGTGGACGTCGCGATGCCGGCGGGCGTCCAGCCGGTGCCGTTCCAGCTCACGTTGGCCTGCGTCCGGGACACTGCGTACCTCCCGCAGGAGTTCCCGAGCTATCGCCGGCATCCGTGGCCCGGGCGGACGGACTCGTACGTGGCGACCACGGCCTGGTACCAGGGCCTCTCGCTCTACGGTCGGGGGGACTACGAGGCCTCGCACGGTCACGCCGACCTCGCGCGGCGCTACCGGCGCTACGCACTGACCTTCGATCCGGGCTTCGTCGAGACGCGACTGCCCCCGCAGCCGGCGGGTGGCCGCGACCAGATCCTTCAGAGCATCGGCTTCTTCGATCGCCTGCGCGCGAAGGTGGCGGCGGACGAGGACGGGGCGCGGCGCTGAGTGGATCGCCCCTCGCGTCGACGCGGCGCCGTGATCGACGGCGCATGAGCCCTGCGGCACGCGCGGCGAGCCGCCGATCGCCGCACGACGGCGTCTACGCGCGCATCGCGCGCTCGCGCATCCACGGCGTCGGGGTGCGCGCGATCCGCGACATCCCGGCAGGCACGTTCGTCTTCCGCGGCGAGAGCGAGCGCGTCGCGTGGGTGTCGCGCGCCGCGGTGCGGCGGCTGCCCGCGGCCCTGCGGAAGCTGTACGAGGACTTCGGCATGCTCTCGGGCGGGCGGCTCGGCGTGCCGCCGACGCTGAACATGCTGTCGGTCGGCTGGTACGTGAACCACTCCGACCGCCCGAACCTCGAGGCGGACGCCGACAGCCGCTTCTTCGCCCTGCGCCGGATCCGCAAGGGCGAGGAACTGACCGCCGACTACCGCACGTTCGCGGACGAACGGCTCCCGTTCAGGCCGAGGCGAACACGCCCCACGCGCAACGCGACCCGGGATCGGGCCTGACGCGACGGTCGGGCGTCGCCGGGGCGTGGAGCGCGCAATCCCCGGGCGCTATCTCAGCAGGACCATGCGCCTCCGGCCGACGGAGCCGCCGGCCGACAGCCGGTAGAAGTACACGCCGGCGCGCAGCCCGGCGCGATCCACGATGACCTCGTGGAGGCCGGCCGTTTCGAATCCGTCGACCAGCGCGCGGACGCGCCGCCCCGCCACGTCATAGAGATCCAGGACGACGCGGCCCGGCTTCGCGAGGCGGTAGGCGATCCATGCGTGGTCGGTGAACGGGTTCGGCGCGTTCTGTCCCAGCTCCGTGAGGACGGGAGCGACGCCGCCGGGATCGACCGAGGCGGTCGAGTAGAGCTGCTCAGCCGCGGCCGCGGCGATCGACTGCGGATAGGTCAGCACGTCGTTCGGCCAGATCTCGAGGTAGTGCGCGCCCTCCGCAGCGCCGTACTGCATCAGATGCAGGTACGGACTGTCGGGCCCGTCGGGAAGGCACGACCCGGCGCCGCCGCCGGCGCAGCCGGCGCCGTTGCCGCCGTGCTTGTTGGTCTGCCAGCCGATGACACCCTGGTCCTGGTGCGCCAGGCTGATCACCGACATCACGACCGTCCCCGAATCGAGGTTGTCGGACTGGAGCTGCAGGCGTTCGCCCGCGAAGACGCCGACCTCCTGGACGAGTTGCGCCGCGACGTAGCCCGCCGAGTCCGAGGTGAAGTTCGGGAACGCGATCCCGGCGCCCGAGCCGTGAGGGAACAGGCTCAGGCCGAGGAACCGGTCCGGGAACGCCTGCCCGAACGCGTTCGCGATGACATCGAAGCCGGCGATCACGGCGGAGTCCGAATATCCGTACGTCACCCAGCGTGACTGGGCCGCGTCGTCGATGACGCTCGGGTAGGCGGGGCGCTGGTCGGGGCAGGGGAGCGTGTCCGACGGCGACGGGGTCGGGGAGCCCGTGGGCAGGCGCAGCTCCTCGTCGTACACGCTCAGCCCCGGCACGTGGACCAGGGTGAGCGAGCCGTAGGCGCCGATGTCGTGCAGGTGGGCGGCGAGCGACTCCGCGGTCACGCTCCAGAACTGCTGCACCTGCGGCACCCAGGGCAGCATCACGTAGGCGCTCGTGCACTGGCCGCCGGAGCCGCCGATGACCCACACGTTGAAGAGCGGCGCGCAGTCCGCTCCGCACGAGATCGCGAACGAGTCGGGAAGCGCTTCGGGATAGGTCGAGGCCTTCGTCTCGAACCCGGATTCCAGCTCGATCGAGAACGCCTTGCCGTGCGTCGTGGCGTCCAGCACCAGCGTGTCGAGGAATCCCCACTGGTAGTGGAACTGGCCCCAGACCGGGATGCTGGGGATGATCTTGGCGATCGGCACGAAGATGGCGTGCCCGTCGATGTGCTGGAGGTACGTCGTGTCCGTGAACAGGCCGTTGGGATACGCCTTCGCCGCCGGCCGCATGTCGGAGACGTCGTCGAGCACGTACAGGCCGATGGGGCGGGGGATGGACGCGCTCGCGCGCGTCGATGCGCGACCCGCGGCTCCGGGCCCGACGCTCGCCCGCGCCGCGCCCGCGAGCAGCACCAGCGCGAGGAGCGAAGCGAGAAGCGCGGATCGCTTTCGCGGCGCCGTCCGCTTCGGGGGCGAGCAGGACGTCCCAAGCATCCCAAGAGGCTAGCAGACGTTTCGGGAGGCGGTGCGTCAACTCTGTGCTCCCGCGGCCCGGGCCTGCCGCGGTTGGGATCGCAATTTCCATTGCTTCGCACCGCATGCTCCGGCATAGAATTGCCCGCCGCCTGTCGCGGCCCGTCGCCGTGCGGCGCCATCCCCCGGCGCGAGCCCCACCCCCAGCTTCGACCTCAGATCAGGAGGACTCCGTGCGCCTGCTCCGCCCCCTGTCCGTCCTCGGACCCGCCGTCCTGGCCCTTTTCGCCGTGGCCCCGGCCCGGGCCATCGGCACCCCGTACGTGGTCACGAGCTCCATCACGGTCGGTTACGGGAGCACCGCTCCGCCCCGCGTGGTCGCGCTCGGCAACAAGGTGATATTCGCGGCGGACGACGGCGTGAACGGTCGGGAGATCTGGGCGAGCGACGGGACCGCGGGCGGCACGGTCATGCTCGCGGACTGCAACCCGGGCTTCGCCAGCGGGCTCAACTGGAACGACCCGATCGTCGCCTGCGCCGGCTACGTCTTCTTCAGCGCGACGAACCCGGTCACCTTCAACCACGAGGTCTGGCGCACCGACGGCACTCCGGGCGGCACGGCGTTGTTCGCCCCCGGCACGAACGTCTACACGATGGCCAGCGCGGGCTCGAAGCTGTTCGTGGAGGCGACCACGGACGTCTACTCGACGGTCTGCCTGTTCGTCACGGACGGCACCGCCCCGCTCGCAGGGCCGCTCAACACGACCCTCTACCTGAGCGGCGACAACCTCGCGGGCCTGAACG
>JBAIWU010000376.1:0-12174 GCA_037917155.1 Candidatus Eiseniibacteriota bacterium | reverse complement strand
AGGTCCTCGGCGTGCACGAACGTCAGCTCGTCGGGCAGGTTGGGGTAGCGCGGGTCGCGCAGCTTGGGGAACTCCGCCTGGATGAACGTCTCCGCGCCCTTGATCACGGCCCAGATGCGCCGCACGGTGTCCTTGAGCGTCGCGAGTGTGCGCTGCTCGGCTGTGATCACCTTCTCCCAGTCCCACTGGTCCACGTACGCGCTGTGGTCGTGGTCGAGGAAGTAGTCCTTGCGCACGGCGCGCATGTCGGTGCAGATGCCCTCGCCGGCGTCGCACTTGAACTCGCTCAGCGCGAGTCGCTTCCACTTGGTCGCGGCCTGCACGACCTGGGCGTTCATGCGCTTCTTGAGCCCGAGCCCGCAGGGGAACTCGATCGGCGTGCGCGAGCCGTCGCGGTCGAGGTAGTCGTTCAGGCCGCTCTCGCGGCTCACGATGAGCGGCACCTCCACCGGGAACAGGTTCAGCTCGCGGCAGAGGTTGTCGAGGATGAAGCGCTTGAGCGCGAACAGCGCGTGCTGCGTTTCCTTGGGATCGAGCAGCGACGCGTAGTCGGCGGGCAGGATGCGCTCGACCTCGGGGTACGTGCTGATGCCGGGACCGGCAAGATCGGCCTGCTTGGTCGTGGCCATGAATGCCTCCGTCGGGAGACCGGCCGCCGGGCGTCTTCGGCGCAGCACGCGCGGCGCCGCGGCGCCGGAACGTGCGAGCGGCTCGCATCGGGCGTGCCCGGGAATCGCTTTGCCGACGCGCGACAAACTGAACGCTGCGGCGCAAGCGATAGCGCCCCGGCGCGCCGATCCACGCGGGCGGACAGGGCCCGCGACGCGCGCCGGGCGATGACCAAGTGGCAGGCGAGGACTGCCATGCGGACGCGCCGGGGCGCGACGTCCGTCGTTCCGGACGACGCCGCGCGGGGTGTAGCGTTCCGCGCAGGAGCCGAACGGCGCGACACGTGCGGGCTCCATGGCCCCACGTGATGCACGCCGCTCTCCCCACGCGAAAGGAGCGGCCATGCGTCCGATCCTGCTACTCGCCCCCCTCGTCCTGCTGCTCGCGCCCCCCGCTTCCGCGACGCACGTCCACCTCAAGGCGGACGGCACCGGCGCGTACGCGAACATCAACGCGGCGGTCGCCGCGGCGAGCAGCGGCGACACGATCCTCTGCGCCGACGGCACCTACACCGGCAGCGGCAACAGCGGGATCGACTTCGGCGGCAAGAACCTCGTGCTGCGATCCGAGAGCAACCATCCGAAGGACTGCGTCCTCTCGGCGAGCTTCGACCGCAACTTCTACTTCCATTCCGGCGAGACGTCCGCGTCGATCGTGCAGGGCTTCACGATCCGCGACGGCGACGAGATCGAGGGCGGCGGGATCTACGTCACGAACTCGGCACCCACGTTCTTCAACTGCGTGATCCGCAACTGCGGCGCCGTCAACGGGGCCGGGGCCTACCTCGAGGCGACGAACGCGAACCCGTCGTTCCTCAACTGCGTCTTCGCCCTGAACCACGCCTCGAACCGCGGCGGCGGCATCTACTTCCACTATTCGCACGGCACCGTGCTCAACACGACGATCGTCTACAACGAGGCCGACGACGCCGCGGGGGGCGGCGGGTGCTACATCTACTCGAGCGACGTCGACGCGAGGAACAACATCATCTGGGGCAACTGGTACCTGCAGGTCACGAACAACACGACCGGGTTCTACTACAACCTCATCCAGGGCTGGGTCGGCGGCGGGTCGAACTTCGACGGCTCGCCCGACTTCACGCCCGGCACGGGCGGCGACTACTACCTCGTCGCGGCGACGAGCGACGCCGTGGACGCCGGCGACGCGCTGGCGTCGGCGGCGTGCTACACGAGCGCCGACGGCTCGCAGTGCATGAGCCGCTGGACCACGCGCACCGACCAGCACGACGACGCCGGCACGGTCGACGTGGGCTACCACTATCCGCACATGACGGCGAGCCTGCACGTGCCCGCCGACTACGCCACGATCCAGGCGGCGATCGACGCGGCCTGGGAGGGCGACATCGTGCAGCTCGCCGACATCACCTTCACGGGCGACGGTAACCGCGACCTCGTCACGCGCGGCAAGCGGCTCACGGTGCAGGCGCAGAGCGGCAACGCCGCCGCGTGCATCATCGACTGCCAGGGTTCCTCGGGCGCGCCGCACCGCGGCTTCTACATCCACGAGGGTGAGGGCGCGCAGACCGTCGTCCAGCACCTGACGATCCGGAACGGCTGGACCGCGGGCTACGGCGGCGGCATGAACGTGTACGCGGCGGGCCCGACCGTGCACGGCTGCGTGTTGAGCAACAACCACGCGGGCGTCGACGGCGGCGGCGTCATGTGTCAGGCCGGCAACGCCACGTTCGACGGTTGCACGTTCACCGGCAACTCCGCCAGCGACGCCGGTGGCGGCATGCTCGCGCACACGTGCGCGCCGGTGCTCACGAGCTGCCTCTTCCAGTCGAACACCGCCGGCTACGGTGGCGGCCTGCACGACTACATGGCGAGCCCCGTGCTGACCGGCTGCACGTTCCTCTACAACTCGTGCACCAACACGGGCGGCGGCATGCACCAGGACGGCGCCGGGACCACGCCGCAGCTCACCAATTGCACGTTCCAGGAGAACTCGGCCGGCAACGGCGGCGGGCTGTACTGCCGCAACGGCACTCGTGTCACGCTCACCGACTGCGACTTCGGCGCCAACGTCACGACGACGGGCGGCCGCGGCGGCGGGATCTACAGCATCGGCAGCACGCTGATCGCGATGCGCTGCGTGATCGGCGGCAGCGAGGCCGCGCTGGACGGCGGCGGCCTCTACGCCCGCAGCTATTCGAAGGCGACGCTCGACAGCTGCATCTTCTACCTCAACCTGTCCGGCAGCGGCGGCGCCGGGATCTACTTCTACGACCACGACACGTCCACGGTCCGCAACTGCACGTTCACCGGCGGCGAGACCGCGAACGGCGGCGGCATCTGGACGTGGCTCAACTGCGCGACGACGGTGCAGCGCTGCATCTTCTGGAGCAACCGCATCACGTCGTCGGCCATCGCGATCGGAATCAACAGCGCCTGCACGATGACGGTGACCTGCAGCGACGTCGAGTGGGGCCAGGCCGGTGTCTACGTGGGCGGCGGCAGCACGCTGACCTGGGGCGCGGGCAACCTGAACTCGAACCCGTGGTTCTGCGGCAGCGGCCCCTCCGGCCTCACGCTCGACGCGACGTCGCCGTGCGCGCCGGCGCACAGCGGCGGCTGCGGCCTCATCGGCGCCCTGCCGGTGGCGTGCGCGTACGTGGACGTCGAGCCGTCCGTGCCCGCCGCCGACCGCCTGCACCCGGGGCGCCCGAACCCGTTCGCGGGCAGCACGCACGTGGCGTTCGAGCTGCGCGCGCGGACCGCGCTGACGCTGCGCGTCTACGACGTCGCGGGCCGGCTGGTGCGCACGCTGGCGCAGGGCACCTACCCGCCGGGCCCGCACGACGCCACGTGGGACGGTCGCGACGACGCCGGCCGCGTGGTGGCGCGCGGCGCGTACTACTGCCGGCTCGTGACCGGCGACGCGGACCGGGTCGTGAAGGTGATGTTCATCCGCTGACGACCGGGGCGCGCCCGGCCACGCGAGTCACCGGGCGCGTCAGGGAGGGCGCGCCTGGCCCGTTCACGCGGGGACGCGCGCCGGATAGGCCGCGAGCGCGGCCGAGAGGATCCGCATCGCGCGCTCGAGCCTGTCGCAGCCGAGCACGTACGCGAGCCGCGCCTCGTCGCGGCCGAGGCCGGGCGTGGCGTAGAAGCCGTCGAGCGGCGCCACCATGACCGTCTCGCCGTCCAGCGAGAACTCGCGCAGCAGGAAGATCGCGAACGCGTTTGCGTCGTCCACCGGCAGGCCGGCGCAGACGTAGAACGCGCCCTCGGGCTTGCGCACGCGCACGCCGGGCATCGTCGCCAGCGCGCCGTACACGAGGTCGCGGCGCTTCTGGTACTCGGCGATGACGCCCTGCGTGTACGACGCCGGCACCTCGGTGAGCGCGGTGCAGGCGAACTGCTCCAGCGTCGGCGGGCAGAGCCGCGCCTGGCCGAAGCGCAGGATCGCGTCCATGAACGCCCTGTTGCGGCTCACGATGTTGCCGATCCGCGCGCCGCACAGCGAGTAGCGCTTCGAGACGCTGTCCACCACGATCGCCAGCTCGTCGAGGCCGGGGAACGTGAGCAGCGAGCGGGTCGTGCGGCCGTCGTAGGTGAACTCGCGGTAGACCTCGTCCGCGACCAGGTACAGGCCGCGGTCGCGGCAGATCGCGACCAGGCGCTCGATCTCGGCCTCCGTGTACACGGTGCCCGTCGGGTTGTTGGGCGAGCAGATGAGGATCGCGCGCGTGCGCGGCCCGATCCGCGCCTCGATCGCCGCGCGGTCGGGCAGGTGGTAGCCGTCCTCGCCCCGCGTCGTCACCGGCACGCACTCGACGCCGGTCATGGCCGCGAAGCCGTTGTAGTTCGTGTAGAACGGCTCGAACACGAGCACCTGGTCGCCGGGGTCGCACAGCGCGCCCATCGTGAACTGGATCGCCTCGCTGCCCGCGGTCGTGACGAAGATCTGCTCGGGCGCCAGCGTCGCGCCGACGCGCGCGTAGTACGTGCGCAGCGCCTCGATGTACTCGGGCAGCCCCTGCGACGGTCCGTACGGCAGGTACGTGCCGTCGAAGCGCTTCACGCGCTCGAGGATCACCTGCGGTGTCGGGATGTCGGGCTGGCCGATGTTGAGGCCGTGCACGACGAGGCCGCGCTGGCGCGCCTCGACGGCGTACGGGGCGAGGCGGCGGATGGGCGACGCGGGCATGATCGCGGCCCGCTGTGACAGGCGATGGGACGGGGTCACGGACTCCTCCGGTGGGTGCCGGCCGGGGAGTCTAGCGCAGGCCCCGCGCGCGGGCGAGCGCGCGGGTCGGCCGCGGGCGCGTCAGTGGAGCCGCTTGCGCCGGTTCCGGACGAAGTCGCGGAACACGTACGAGCCGAGGTTGTTCGGGTCGGTCTCGTAGATGCGGCCGTGGTTGAGCTCGGTGAGCTTGCGCACGAAGTCGAGCAGCACGGCGTCGGCGGCGAGCATGAAGGTCGTGATCGTGACGCGCTTGCGCCGGCAGTACGCCGCCTCCTCGAGCGTCTTGTTCACGATCTTGGGATCGAGGCCGAACGGGTTCTTGTACAGCCGACCGTGCTCGCGGATGCACGAGGGCTTGCCGTCGGTGACCATGAAGATCTGCTTGTTGACGCCCTTGCGCCCGTCGAGGATGCGGCGCGCGAGCTGCAGCCCGGCGCGCGTGTTCGTGTGGTAGGGCCCGGCCTGGATCTTCATCAGGTCCTTGAGCGGCACCTGCGCCGCGTCGTCGCCGAACAGCACGACGTCGAGCGAGTCCTTGGGGTAGCGCGTCTGGATGAGCTGCGTCAGCGCCAGCGCGATCTTCTTGGCGGGCGTGATGCGGTCCTCGCCGTAGAGGATCATCGAGTGGCTGACGTCCACCATGAGCACGGTCGCGCACGCCGAGGCGTGCTCCTGCTCGTAGATCTCGAGGTCCTCCTCGCCGATCGCGAGGTCGTCGATGCCGTGGCGCTTGACCGCGTTGCTCACCGAGCCGAGCGGGTCGAGGTTCGCGATGTCGTCGCCGAACTGCCACGCGCGCGTCTCGCTCAGCCGCTCGCCGCCGACGCCGGCCACGGGCGTGCGGTGGTCGCCCGCGCCGCCGGCGCGAAGCGTGCTGAAGATCTCGTTGAGCGAGTCCTGCCGGATGCGGCGCTCGCCCCGGGGCGTCATCTGGAAGCCCTGCGCGGTGCGCTGCGCCTCGCCGGATTCCTCGAGCAGCTTCTTGAAGTCCTCGATGCCGAAGTGCTCGCCGAAGAAGCCGTACTCCTTGCCGAAGTGCTCCATCCACCGCAGCGCCTCGTCGACGTCGCCGCCCGTCTGCAGGAGCAGGTTGCGGTAGATCTCCATGAGCTGCCGCATGTGCTCGAGGTCGCCGGGCTTCGGCCCCCGCCAGCGCGTGTAGTCGAATTGCATGGCCGCCTATCCGTCCCTTCGGGCGAGGAGCACGGCGTAGCCGGGCTCGCCCCGCCTGGGTTCGCGGCCCTCCTCGACGATCGCCAGCCCGGCGGCGCGGAACCACGCGCGGTACTCGTGGACGCTGGCCTGGCTGTAGTACATGCGCGCGCCGGGCACGCCGCGCCAGTCGCGCTCGATCCCCTCCCACGCGTCGCGGCCGACGGTGGCGATCACGTGCCCGCCGGGCGCGAGCCAGCCGGCGATCCGCGCGAGCAGCGCCGGCTGCTCGCCCACCGGCACGTTGATGATCGAGTAGAAGGCGGCCACGCCCGCGAACGTGGCCGCGGGCAGCTCGAGGGCGGTCATGTCGGCGCACACGAAGCGCGCCCCCGGCACCAGCGCGCGGGCGCGCTCGACCTGCACCGGCGAGAGGTCCACGCCGGTCACGTCGAAGCGGCGCGCGAGCTCGCACGCCACGGGCAGGCCGTTGCCGCAGCCCAGGTCCAGCACGCGCCCGCCGGGCGGCAGCAGCGCCGTGAAGCGGCGCAGCCAGTGCGCGTAGCCCGAGCCCGCGAGCGGGAACGCGTCGCCGCGGTAGGCGTGCGAGGCGAGCGCGTAGCCCTCGCGCACGATCTCGCGCGGGTCCGTCGCCGCGCCGTCACGCCCGCGCAGGGCCGCCGGTCCCGTCATGGCCTCAACGTCCCTCCAGCATCCCGCGGCTGGGCTCGTCGGCGCCCGCGGCGAGGTCGACGACACGCGGCGTGATCGCGATCAGCGTCGTGCGGCGGTGGCTCTCCTGCGTCTCGCGCGAGAAGACGAACGGCAGTATCGAGCCCAGCACCGGGAAGCGCTTGTGGGCGCGCGCCTCGACCGTGCGCGTGAAGCCGCCCAGCAGCACGGTCTCGCCGTCCTTGGCCATGACGACGTCGTCCACGGTCTGCCCGGTCTTCGCGGGGCTGCCCGCCCCCGAGGGCACGGCCGAGGCCGCCGGCAGGAACGACGTCAGCTCGGCGTGCAGCTGCAGCCGCAGGTAGCCGCTCTCGACCAGCGAGGGCACCACGTCGAGCTTGAGCCCCGCGTCCATCGCCTCGGACTGGTACACGTTCGCGTAGCCGACGGCCCGGTTCACGTAGGTCACGTGCGTGCCGTCGAACACGGTCGCGGCGCGGTTGTTGAGCGTGAGCACCCGGGGCGCGTCGCGGTACGTCGCGCCGCCCTGCTGCTCGAGCAGCGTGAGCGCGTTGCCCAGCGTCAGCGAGGCGTTCTGGTCGAGGGACATGGACGTCGAGCGGTCGTACGAGCGCTGCTGCATCGAGGCCTCGTCGTGGTAGCGGTCGAGCGTCTGCCGCGTGATCCGCTGGCCGAGGCCGGCGCTCAGGTTGACGCGGCTCCAGTCGATGCCGAGGTCCTTCGCGCGGTCCACGTCCACCTCGACGATGCGCGCCTCGAGCGCGATCTGGCGCGGCGCCACGTCGAACGCCTTCGCCATCGCCGAGGCGGCGGCGACGTCGTCCGCGGCGCCGGTGAACAGCAGCAGGTTGGCCGCGTCGTTGCGCCGGATCGCGACCCGGTGCTCGGCGCCGCCGTCCGACCACGCCAGCGTCGCGCCGCCGTCGCCCTCGCGCGCCCCCAGCATCTGCACGAGCTCGGCGGGCGGCACGTACGCGGGCTTGTAGCTCTCCGTGCGCGACGGCTCCGCGCCGGCCGAGCCGGCGGCCAGCGCGAGCAGCGCGACGATCGTCCAGGTGCGTCTCATGCGGCCTCCTCCATTCGGGGTCAATCCTCCCCCATCCCGCTCAGCATGCTCTTGAGCATGTCCTTGTACTCGGTCGCGGAGGTGTCCGAGCGCTCGCGCGACAGCATCGAGCTCTGGTGCATGCCCTCGAGCACCAGCTCCATCGCGACCGCGTGCTCGTCGGGATCGCGCGGATCGAGGTAGCGGCCGGCCAGCGCGGCGAGGCCCTTCACCTCGGCGAGCGCGGACGCGTACGCCTTCGTGGGCATGTCGTCGCTCACGCGCGCGGTGTGCCCGCTCGAGAACCACTCGAGGATCGGCCGGTACTCCGCGGCGGCCTGCGTCTCGCCCTCGTCGGGCGGCGCCGCGCCGCGGCCGCGCGGGCGCCGGGCCTTGAACGCGTCCGGGAAGCGCTGCTGGAAGACCGCCTTCACGCCGCGCCCGAGCAGCGCGCGGGCCACGTTGAGCGCGCCTTCCTGCTCGCCCTCGAGCACCAGCTCGACCTTGCCGCTCACCGCGCTCACGGCGTGCTGCAGGTCGCAGACGCGCGTCACGACGCGCGACTCCCCGGTCGCGAGCGCGCGCCGCTCGGCGTTGCTCACGAGGTTCTCCATGAGCGCGATGGGCAGCCGCGCCGAGACGCCGGAGTTCTGGTCGACGTACTCGCTCCGGCGCGCCTGGATCGCCACCTCCTCGACCAGCTCGCGCATGAACGCGGGCACGACGACCTCGACGGCGTCGTCGCGCTCGACCCACGCCTCCTGCTTCGTGATCGCGACGCCCTGCTCGCGCGTGAGCGGGTAGTGCGTGACGATCTGCGAATTGATGCGGTCGCGCAGCGGCGTGATGATGTTGCCGCGGTTCGTGTAGTCCTCGGGGTTCGCCGAGAACACCATCGCCACGTCGAGCGGGATGCGCACCGGGAAGCCGCGGATCTGGAAGTCCTTCTCCTCGAGGATGTTCAGCAGGCCCACCTGGATGCGCGGCTGCAGGTCGGGCAGCTCGTTGATGGCGAAGACGCCGCGGTTCGTGCGCGGGATGATCCCGTAGTGGATGACGCGCTCGTCCGAGTAGTCGAGCTTGAGCGTCGCCGCCTTGATCGGATCGATGTCGCCGATCAGGTCCGCGATGGTGACGTCGGGCGTGGCCAGCTTCTCCTGGTAGCGCTCGTCGCGGTGCAGCCAGCGGATGGGCGTCGCGTCGCCGTGCACGTCGAGCATCTGGCGCGCGTGGTGCGTGAGGGGATGGTACGGGTCGCTGTTGAGCGGGCAGCCCTCGACGGCCGGCACCCACTCGTCGAGGAACGCGGGCAGCGAGCGCAGCAGGCGCGTCTTCGCCTGGCCGCGCAGGCCGAGCAGGATGAAGTCGTGGCGCGAGAGCAGCGCGTTGACGATCTGCGGCTCGACCGTGTGCTCGTAGCCCATGACGCCGGGAAAGAGCGGGCCGCCGGCGCGCAGGCGCGCGATCATGTTCTCGCGCAGCTCGTCCTTGACCGATCGGGCGCGGTAGCCGGTCGCCTTGAGCTCGCCGAAGGTGCGGGGGCGGGACATGCGGTTCTCCGTGCTGGGAAGGGAATGGGTCCGCGGCCGGCTTTGGCCCGAGTCTAGCCGAACCCGGCCGGGACGTGCCCGCTCCGATGCACGAGCGCGGGGGCCGATCCGCCGGATCCGCCCCGGGCGATTCCGCGGCCCCGCCCTCGCCCGCCGGCGCGGCCGCGGACGGCGGACGTGTAGACGTGCTGCCGCTTGGCCCGCAGCGTCTTGTGCGCCGCCTCGTCGACGCCCGGCATCACGACCCGCCGGCCCGCCGCGCGGGCGCTCCCCGCGGCCGCGTCCCGCGTCGCGCCTCCGCCGCGCGCGGGGCGCTTCGTGTAGGCTGGCCGGCGTGAACGTCCTGATCGTGCACGCGCACCCGGAGCCGCGCTCGTTCGCGAGCGCGCTCAAGGACGCCGCCGTCTCGGAGCTGACGGCGGCCGGGCACGCGGTCACGGTGTCCGACCTGTACGCGACGGGTTTCGATCCGCGGGTCTCGCGCGCCGACTTCACCGGCGCGGCCGACCCGGCGTACTTCGAGCCGCAGCGCGAGCAGCAGGACGCGAGCGAGCACGACGGCTTCGCACCCGACGTGAAGGCGGAGCTCGAGCGGCTGTTCGCCGCCGACCTCGTCCTCTTCACTTTCCCGCTCTGGTGGTTCTCGGTGCCCGCGATCCTCAAGGGCTGGTTCGACCGCGTGCTCGTGATGGGCGCGGTCTACGGCGCGGGCAAGGTGCACGACACCGGCGGGCTCGGGGGCCGGCGCGCGCTGCTCGTGCTCACGACCGGCGGGCTCGCGACCGGCTACGGCCCCGGCGGGCGCAACGGTTCGCTGCCCGCGCTCCTGGCGCCGATCCAGTGGGGGACGCTCCACTTCTCGGGCTTCGAGGTGCTCGCGCCGTTCGTCGCCTACGGTCCGGCGCGCGGCGGCGACGACGATCGCGCCGCCGTCCTGACCGTGTGGCGGGAGCGCCTGCGCGGGATCGAGCACGAGACGCCGGAGCGCCTCGCCCCGCCGGGCGCGTGAGCGTCGCGATGTCCCGCGACCCCTCGCTCCTCGCCGAGTGCCGCGCGCTCCAGCGCGCGGTCGCGGCGCACGCGACGCTCCAGTCGCTCGAGTCCGACCCCGGCTGGCCCGCGACGCGCGCGCGGCTCGAGGCGCTGCTCGGCGCCGTGCGGCGCTTCGCGCCCGCCACGCCCCCGGGGCCGCCGGCGGCGGCGGATCGCGTGCGGCTCGTGCAGTGGAACATCGAGCACGGCAACTGGTACGAGCAGGTCGAGGCCGCGCTCGCCTCGCACCCGGAGCTGGCCGGCGCCGACCTCGTCACGCTCGACGAGATCGACCTCGGCTGCGCCCGCGCGGGCAACCGCGACGTCGCGTTCGACCTCGCGGCGCGCCTGGGGCTCTACGCGGCGTGGGCGCCGCTCTTCCTCGAGACCACCGTCGGCCGCGACGACGACCCGCGCATGGCCGCGGGGCGCGAGAACGAGGAGGGGCTGTTCGGCATCGCCGTGCTCTCGCGCTGGCCCATCGGCGCTACGCGGCTCGTCGAGCTGCCGAGCCCGCGCCGGCTCCAGTTCGAGCTCGAGCGCATGGCCGGCCGCCACGCGGCGCTGGTGGCGGAGATCGCGCGCCCCGGCGCGCCGTTCGTCGCGGTGGCCGCGCACCTCGAGGTGCACCGCACGCGCGGGCACCGCGCCGAGCAGGTGCGGCGCATCGTGGCCGCGCTCGAGGGCGAGGCGCGCCCGGTCGTGCTCGCGGGCGACTTCAACACGCATACGTTCGACCGCGGCCTGTGGCACTCGGCGCTGCACGGCGCCTCGGCGCTGCTGCTCATGCCCGGCGCGATGCTGCGGCGGCGGCTGCTGCACCCCGACCGGGGCTGGGCGCGCGAGCCGCTCTTCGACGTGCTGCGACGGGCCGGCTTCGCGTGGGCGCCGTTCGTCGACTTCGCGCCGACGCTGCAGCTGCTCGAGGAGCGGCTCGAGGAGCTGCACGCGCTGCCGTGGCCCGTGCGCGTGCCGGCGCGGCGGGTGCTGGGATGGGCGGTGCACCGCGGCGCGCTGCGGCTCGACTGGATCTGCGGCCGTGGCTGGCGCGGCGGCTCGGGGCGCACGGTGCACGGGCTCGACGGGCCCGGCCGGGCCTCCGACCACGCGCCGATCGTGGCGGAGCTGCTCGGGTGAGCGCGGTCGCGCGGGCATGCCCGGGCGCGCGGCGCGGCGCCGGTCCTCCGGACCAGCGCCGCCAGGGGTTGCCGCGGCGGTCGACGGTGCGGCCCGAGGGCCGCCCGGACGAGATGATCCTAGCCGAGCCGCCGCCCCGCGGCACGGTGTATTTGGAACCATTGTTTCCATCTTTCGAGGTACCAGATCGTGCCGGCGAGCCCGGCGCGGGCGCTCCGAGCAGCGGCCAAACCGTTCCCGCATAGGCGACTGGGCGCCACGCCCGGGGAGGATCGATGCCCGACTTCGCCATCCAGACCCACGACCTGACGCGGTCCTTCGGGACCCAGGTGGCCGTCGACCACATCTCCCTGCGCGTGCCCGAGGGCTCCTTCTACGGCTTCCTCGGTCCCAACGGCGCCGGCAAGTCGACGACGATCAACATCCTCACCGGGTTGCTCGCCCCGACGTCGGGCTCGGCCGAGGTGCTGGGGATGGACGTGGTCGCGCGCGACCTCGAGGTCAAGCGGCGCATGGGGGTCGTCCCGGACGGGCTCCACCTCTTCGAGCGGCTGACGGCCGAGGAGCACCTGCGCTTCGTCGGCGAGATCCAGGGCCTGCCGCCGGCCGTGGCGCGGCGGCGCGCGGGCGAGCTGCTCGAGGCGATGGACCTCGCGTCGGCGGCGCGCAAGAGCATCTCCGGCT
>JBAIWU010000375.1:0-4575 GCA_037917155.1 Candidatus Eiseniibacteriota bacterium | reverse complement strand
GGACGCGGCCGCCCATCTTCCCACAGGTCGTTTCGGGGCCCCGCGCCCGCGGTGCGGGCCGCGCGCGTGGGCCGCGGGTCCGGGCCGCGGTGACCGCGGCGCTTCGTCGCGGGTCACGGGTGCCGTTGCGTTCGTGCCCGAGGGCCGGCGCGCGTCCTGCGCGCGGACCGGCGCCGCGGTCGCGGCGGCGAGGACCATGGTCGTCGTCATGCTTCCATCGTCACGGTGTCGAGCCACCACAGCAGGTCGCCCGACTGGAGCTGCAGCTGGTAGACGTCCCCGTTCTCGTCGGTGACGGAGAAGTAGAACCGCGGATGCTTGCCGGCCCGGTCGATCCAGCGGGCGTTGACCCGGCGGACGCGGTACTCGCGCCCGCGCCGCCGGAACGCCACCGGCGTCACGACGCCGCCGCTGAAGTCGGCTCGTACCGCGACCGCCTCGTCGATCGCTTCGCTTCGCATGGGGACCTGGCACCGGCCGGGTCCGGGGCGCCACGGGGCGTACCCGGCCCGAACCGACGCCCGTCACGATACTGCACATTTGTGCAGTACGCAAGGCCGATCTTTCCGCCCGTCGACGGCCCGCCGTTTGCCGGGAAGGCCCCGGTGGTGCCCCGCGCGGCGCGGGTGTAGAACACGCTGCGTGGTGGAGCCGGTCACCCGCACAAGGAGGACGACGTGACGTTCCGAACGCTGCTGGGAGGGGCGCTGGTCGCGACCCTGGCGACCGCGACGCTGGTGCAGGCGGACGCGGTGGGGCTGCAGACGCTGGAGATCGGCACCGGGCCCACGGTCGTGCTCGTGCCGGGGCTCGGGGCCTCGCGCACGGACTGGCTGCCCACCGTCAAGCGCCTCAAGGACCGCTTCCACTGCGTCATGGTCGAGATCCCGGGGCAGGGCACGAGCCCGCTGCCGGATCCGTTCTCGCTCCAGGCCGCCGCCGCGGCGCTCGACCAGGTCGTGGTGCGGCAGAGGGCCGACAGCACGATCGTCGTCGGCCAGGGCGCCGGCGGCGTGCTGGCGCTCGCGTGCGCCGGCGCGCACCCGGAGCACGAGCGCGGCGTGCTGCTCATCGACACGCCGATCAAGTCGCCGATCCCGATCGCCGACCAGGACCGCGACCAGCTGATGCGCTTCATGGACGAGCACTTCGACCAGTTCTCGCAGATGGCGTTCGGGAAGATGGGGCGCGACTCGGCCGAGAGCGCGCGGCTCTACGCCATGATGGCCGCGGTGCCGCCCGCCACGGTCAAGGCCTACTTCCGCGAGATGCTGCGCATGGACGGCAACCGCGGCCTGAAGTCCCTCCACGGCGCGCTGGGGCTGGTGTTCACCGAGCGCACGTGGAAGGCGGGCGCGAGCTGGGGCACGGTCGCGAGGACGCTCGGCTACGAGGACAGCACGCTCGCCGTGCCGACGCGCGTCACCGGCTCGGGGCCGATGGTGATGAAGGACCAGCCCGACACGCTCGCCTCGATCATCGGCTCGCTCGCCGCGAGGGCGTTCGCAGCGAAGCGCTGACGGGGCACGGGGCGCGGCGGGGGGCCGCGGCGGATCGGGCGCAAGTCGGCGCGGCCGGCGGCCGATAACCCGCGCGGCTCCCGGGGATTCGGGGGGCCGCCACCCATGCCCAGACGACTCGCCCTCCTTGCCCTCGTCGCCGCGGCGCTCGCGCTGCTGGTCCTGCACGCGCCGGCGCCGTCCCGCGACACCGTGGCGCTCGGCGGCTTCGGGCGCGGCCCCGAGGTCGTGCTCGTGCACGGGCTGGGCTCGGGCGCCGAGGACTGGCTGCCCGTCGCGCGCAACCTCGCGCGCGACCACCGCGTCGCGTTCGTCGAGTTGCCCGGCCACGGCGTCGCCGAGATGCCGGGCGAGCTGACGCTCGCGGGCGCGGCCGAGGGCCTCGACCGCGCGATCGCGGCCGAGTCCGCGCAGCCGGTCGTGCTCGTGGGCCACTCGGTCGGCGGGCTCGTGGCGATGGCCGAGGCGCTGCGCTCGCCGCAGCGCGTGCGCGCCCTCGTGCTGGTCGAGACGGCTCTGCGTCCGCAGCTCTCGCCGCGCGACCGCGCGGACCTGCTCGGCGCGCTCGAGCGCGACTATCGCGGCACGCTGCGCGCGAGCTTCGAGTCCTTCGGCCGCGACTCGGCGCAGGGCGCGCGGCTATTCGCGGGCGTCGCGCGGCTCGACTCGGCGGCGATGAAGCGCTGGATCCGCTTCGCGGTCTCGGCCGACCTCTCGGGCCGCGCGGCCGACCTGCGCATGCCGCTGCTCGTGGTGCTCTCGGACCGCTCGTGGCCCGAGGGCGAGGGCTGGCTCACGTGCGCCGACTCGCTCGGCTACCGCGGTGCGGTGCACGTGACGCACGTGCGCGTGCGCGGCGCGGGCCACTTCGTCATGCTGGACGAGCCGGCGCTCGTCGCGGAGTGCATCCGCCGCTTCGAGCGGAACGCCGTCGGCGACGTGGCGCTCGCCCGGCGCTAGCCGCGGCGCCCCGCGGGCGGGCCGCGCCGATCAGCCGCCGCCGGCGCGCAGCAGCAGCGAGAGCAGCAGTACGCCCAGCACGGTCGCGGTGATCAGCACGAACGCGCGGTCGCGCGCGCGCGCGAACTCGACGAGCGAGATGGCCACGCGCATCACCGGCGTCAGGATGAGCAGGCCGAGGCCCGCGGCGATGACGGCCTCGCCGTCGCCGCGCGCGATTCCGGCGGCGATCGCCGGGACGCCGTGCGGGAACTTCGCGTCGCGCGCGGTGAGCGCGAGGAAGCGCGCCGTCGAGAGCAGGTCGTGCGGGTCGCGCGCGAAGAGCAGGACCAGGCCGATCGTCACGGTCGCCAGGCTCACGGCGAGCCCGGTCCGCAGCAGCGTGCTGACGACGATCTCCATCTCGCCCGGGCGGTCCGCGCCCCGGGCGCCCGGCCGGTCGGCGGCGCTCACGGCACCAGCCCCTTGCGGATCATCTGCACGGACACCACGACCAGCACGACGACGAAGAGCACGCGAAGCCACTGGTGCCGCGCCCGCGAGAGGAAGCGCGAGCCGATCGCGGCGCCGATCACGATGCCCAGCGCGATGGGGGCCGCGATGAAGGGGTTGATGTCGCCGCGGCCGAAGTAGATCGCCGCGCTGGCCGCGGCGGTCACGCCGATCATGAGGTTGCTCGTGGCGGAGGAGACCTTCAGCGGCAGGCCCATGGCGAGGTCCATCGCCGGCACCTTGAGCACGCCCGAGCCGATGCCCAGCAGCCCGCTCAGCAGGCCCGCGAGCACCATCAGCAACAGCCCGAACGGCGCGCGCGCGACGCGGTAGGGCACCTCGCGCCCGAGCTGCTCGTCGTGATAGCTCGAGTGCAGGCGCAGCGCGTCCGCCCAGCGGCTCGGCGGCACGTGCTCGGCGTGGTCGCGCAGCCGGCGCAGCATGGCGAAGCCCGAGCCCAGCAGCATCAGCCCGAACAGCAGGAACAGCCAGCGCCCGTGCAGCACGCCCGCGAGCAGCGCGCCACCCATGGCCCCGACCGTCGTGCCGAGCTCGAGGAACATCGCGGTCCGCAGGTTCGTCATGCGCTCGCGGACGTAGGCGGCGGCCGCCCCGCTCGAGGTGGCGATCACGGACACGATCGACGCGCCGATCGCGTAGCGGATGGGGAACCCGTAGATGAGCGTCAGCGCGGGCACCACGACGATGCCGCCGCCGATGCCCACGAGCGCCCCCAGGAAGCCGGCGCCGACCGAGAGGCCGAAGATGCCGAGCGCGAAGCCGAGCGGCGTCATCGGGTGCGTTCCGTGCAGTCAGCCTGTCGTGGCATCGTCCAGCCTTCTCCGTGGCCTGGGGATTCGCGGTCGGGACGGCGGCGCGGGATCGCGATGCGCGCGGGCCGCGGCCACCGCAGGGGGCAGCATCCGCCGCATTCTCGCGCAGCGCCGGAGGGCGGGCAAACCTGCCGCGCGCGCGGGGCCGCGCGGCGGGCGCGTCAGCGGCCGGGCCGGGGCGGCGCGCCGATTCCCGGGAACGCCGGATCACCCGCCGACGGCCCCGGCGGATGCGCGTCCTCCCACAGCGTCACGCCGACGCGCAGCAGCAACAGCACGACCGCCAGCACGATCAGCGGCGCCGGGTCGCGGCGCGAGTCGCCGGTGCGCGTCTCAGTCGGCGGCATACGAGAGCTCCCTGCGGTTGACGACCAGGATCGCCACCGCCAGCCCGAGCGCGATGGTCGAGAGCGCCGCGACGAGGCCGGTCCACTCCGGGACGCCCCGGCCGGCGATCCACTCGAGGTGGAGCTGCGGCTGCAGCGTGCGGTCGAGCTCGGCGAGCGCGCCGACGACGAACGTCCAGCCGCGGAACGTCGCGATCCAGCGCCCCACCTGCGCGGACATCAGCGCCAGCACGAGCAGCGCCACGTCGCCCAGGCCCCCCACGCACGCCGAGAGCGCGACGATCACCGCCGCGCCGGTGAACGCCGCGACGAGGTCCGTGAGCGCGGCCGCGAGCAGCTCGAGGCCGGCCGGCGCCGCGCCGCGCACCGCGAGCAGCAGCGCCGCGCCGGCGAGCTGCGCCAGCGCCAGCGCCGCGCCGCCCG
>JBAIWU010000374.1:0-2357 GCA_037917155.1 Candidatus Eiseniibacteriota bacterium | reverse complement strand
GTGGCATCCTGGTGGGGCGCTCCGCCCATCGCGCTGTTCGTGCTGGCGGGCGCGGCGATCATCCCGCTGGCGGGCTTGATCGGGGAATCGACCGAGGTGCTGGCGTGCCGCCTGGGCCCAGGGATTGGCGGCCTGCTCAACGCCACGTTCGGCAACGCCGCCGAGCTCGTCCTCGCGATCGTCGCGCTGCGGCACGGCCACCAGGAGGTCGTGAAGGCCTCGCTCACGGGCTCGATCCTCGGCAACACGCTGCTCGTCCTCGGCGCGGCGATGGTGGCGGGCGGCGCGCGCCGCGAGCGCCAGACGTTCGACCGCGCCGCGGCCGCCGCCTCGAGCACGCTGCTGCTGCTCGCGGCGCTCGCGCTCGTCGTGCCCGCGGCGTTCCACTTCGTCACCGAGGGCGCCGAGGCCCGCGGGGCGCTCGACGCGGCGCGCCAGGGCGCCATCGAGCACGGCCTGTCGCTGCTCATCGCGGCGGTGCTGTTCGCGGCCTACCTGCTCAACCTGCTCTTCTCGCTGCACACGCACCGCCACCTGTACGCGGGCGACGCGGTGGTGGAGGCGCCGCGCGGGGGCCTCGGGCGCGCCGCACTCACGCTGCTCGTGGCCACCGTGCTGGTGGCGTGGATGAGCGAGCTGCTCGTCGGCGCGGTCCAGGGCGCGTCGCACGTGCTCGGGCTCACCGAGGTGTTCGTGGGCGTGGTCGTCGTCGCGGTCGTGGGCAACGCCGCGGAGCACTCGACGGCCGTCCTCGTGGCGATGAAGAACCACATGGACCTCGCGCTCAACATCGCCGTCGGCTCCAGCATCCAGATCGCGCTGTTCGTCGCCCCGGTGCTGGTGTTCCTCTCGCACCTGCTGGGAGGCCGTGCCATGGACCTGCTGTTCACGCCCTTCGAGGTGCTCGCCGTCATCGCGGCGGCGCTGGTCGTGAACCTGGTGGCCTCCGACGGCGAGTCGAACTGGTTCGAGGGCGCGATGCTGCTCGCGGTCTACCTCGTGCTCGCGATCGCGTTCTACTTCCTGCCCTGACCGCCGGGCGTCAGGCCGCGGCCTCGGCGCTCTCGTCCGCCTGCCCCAGCGCCGCCACCAGCGCGTCCAGCGCCCGCGGGCAGAGCCCGGCGTCGCGGTCGCGCTCCATGATCTCGAGCACCTGCTCCGGCGCGAGCGCCGGGCGGTAGGGCCGTCGAGTGCTGAGCGCGTCGAAGACATCCGCGACCGCGAGCACGCGCGAGTACCCGGGCACCTGCGACCCGCGCAGGCCGCGGCAGTAGCCGCTGCCGTCGAGCCGCTCGTGGTGCGAGGCCGCGGCGAACGCGAGCCATTCGAAGCCGCGCACGTGCTCGAGGATCCGCTCCGTGTAGTACGAGTGCATGCGCATCACCTCCCACTCGGAGGCGGTGAGCGGCGAGGGCTTGTCGAGGATCGAGTTCGGCACGGTGAGCTTGCCGAGGTCGTGCAGCAGCCCGGCGCGGCGCAGCTCCGCGATGTCGGGCTCGGGCCAGTCGAGCTGGTGCGCGATGCTCACGGCGACCTGCGTCGTGCGGTGCGAGTGCTCGCCCGTGAACGGCGACTTGGCGTCGACGACCTCGCCGAAGACGAGCGCGATGCGGTCCATCGCGCGCGGCCCCGCGAGCATGGCCGCGTCCCCGGGCTCGGCCTCGATCACGCGCGCCTGCAGCTCGCGCGTCGCCATGCCGCGCCACTGCTCCAGCAGCGCCTCGGTCCCGGTGCACGCCGAGACGACCACGGGGTCGAACCAGCGGCCGCCCCGGCGCTCGACCAGCGCCATCGCCGAGGCGACGTCGTCGCGCACCGAGAAGACCTCGAGCGTCTGCGCCAGGGTGAGGATCCGCGCCACGATCGGGATCTCGTCGCCGCGCAGCCCGCGCGGGTGGCCGCGCCCGTCCCAGTGCTCGTCGAGCGAGCGCACGGCCGCCGCCGCGCCCGGGCCGAGGCCGAGCTGGCTCACCGCCTCGGCGCCGCGATGGCAGCGCACCTCGACGAGCTCCGCGGCCAGCCGCGAGCCGCCGCGCGCCAGCGTGGCGATGCGCCCCGCGCGCTCGAACCACGACGATCCCGGCGCCGCGTGCGCCATGGCGAAGAACGCGGCGCGGAAGTAGTTGGACCAGTCCACGCGCATGCGCGCGCTCTTGGTCTGGCGCTCGTCGCCGCCGAACAGCGCGAACACGCGCGCGGCGTTGCTGGAGCAGCCCACGTCCTTGAGCAGCGCCGCGTAGTAGAGGTCGCGCTGCAGCTGCACCGGCAACCCGAGGCGCTGGCCGATCTCCATGGCGATCAGGCACGTGCGCAGGGCGTGTCCCATCGGCTGGCCCTCGGTGAGGTCGAGCGCGAGC
>JBAIWU010000373.1:0-1726 GCA_037917155.1 Candidatus Eiseniibacteriota bacterium | reverse complement strand
AGCGAGGCGCCGACGTTGAGGACCTGCACGGTGTCGCGCCACAGGCCGCCCTTGAACGTCAGCTGCCGGTCCTGGTAGCGGCCCACCACCTGGAACAGCGGCGCGCGGTATTCCCCGAACCGCCCGTCGATCAGTCCCACGACGAGGTTCATGGCCGGCGCGGCCGCGCTGCCGGTGATCCGCGCCGACGCGTCCACCCAGCCGCCGACCCCGGTGGTGTCGCGCCCCATGAGCGCATAGAGGCCCGAGATGGGCACGCTGTCCGCGGTGAGCGAGAAGTCCCCCGCTGCCGCCGCGCGCGGCAGGACGCCCGAGGCCCGCAGCCGCCCGGTGCCTTGCTGCGCGAACAACGCGACGCTGTCGATCGCGATGGAATCCGGCGAGAGGGCCACCGTGAACGGGTGCGGGCTGACCCACGGCACGCCGGCGAGGCCGACCTCGAGCGTATCGAAGTGGGCGCGCCAGCGCGCCGAATCGCGCACCACGCTGAGCTGGGTGCGCACGTCGGAACCCTGCTCGAGCGTCGAGGCCAGGCCGAGGTGGAAGCTGTCCACCGTGCCGCCGGCGCGGATGTCGATGCCGGAGAACGGCCGGCCGCCGGCCCACGCCGAATCCGCGTTCGCGATGACGTCGAACGTCGGCACCCGGGTGAACGGGCTGCCTTCGGCCACGACCTTGAGGTTGCGCGCGCCCATGCTGTCGTAGCGCAGGTCGCCCGATTCGACGGTCGCGTCGACGTCGAACGCCGCGAGCGTGCCGACCAGCCGGCCGTGCGCCTGCAGGTTGCCCGCCGGGACCGGCGCCAGCGTGTCCGGGCCGGTGGTGTCGTGCGCCGCGTACACCAAAGCCCAGCGCACCAGCGGCGCCAGCCGCTCCAGCGTGTCCGCCCGGAGGTTGAAGGTGATCTGGCGCGCGCCCTCGCCCTTGAGGCCGAGCGCGCCGGTCACCAGCAGCGCGAGATCGGGCCGGTCGGCCCACAGCGAATCCACGCTGACCTGCCGGTCGTCCATGCTGAACGCGGCGCCGGCGCGGCTGAACGAGACGCCTTCGATGCTGAACGTGTCGAGGCCGAGCTGCAGCGAGCCGGTGACGTGGCCGGTCGAATCGCGCGGCGCCTTGCGGAACGCGCCGCTCCACCGGCCGGTCAGCCGGGAGGCGGGCCCGCCGCTCACCGCGCGGCTGGCGTCCAGCGAATCGAGCGAGCCGTCGATCGCGAACGACAGCAGGCTGTCGCGCACGATCGCCGTGCCGCGCGCCGTGGTGCCCCCCATCGTGCCCGTGAGGCTGAGGTAGAAGCCCAGGGAATCGAGCGGGCCCGACGCCTGCACGATGCCGCTCATGAAGCCCTGCCGCGGCAGGCCGGGCACCAGCCGCGCCAGCTGCGCGAACGCGAGCGTGTCGAAGGTCAGGTCGGCGCCGAACACGTGCGCCGAGTCGAACACCGCCTGGCCGTGCACCCGGGTGGCCGGGTGGGTGCTGTCCTCGAGCGCGAGCACCAGCGACGTGACGCTCGGCCCGCGCCACGGGCCGTTGAACGTGCCCGACACCAGCAGGTGGCCGCCGACCGGCGTCCCGCGGGTCAGCCGCGACAGGCTCGCCAGCGCGATGTCGGCGCCCGCCACGACCAGGCCGTGCGCCAGCACGCCGGCCGGCGGCCCGAAGCCGATCTGGCCCTTGGCCGCGATGTGCGACTGCGCGCCGCCCGCGCCCGGCGTTTCGTCCGTGA
>JBAIWU010000372.1:0-9225 GCA_037917155.1 Candidatus Eiseniibacteriota bacterium | reverse complement strand
TTCAGCTCATCCCGGGCTGGGACGCCGACCGCCCGACCCTCACGCTCAAGGCCGCGCAGCAGCAGTACACCTTCACTCGCGTCGCGACGCGCACCCCGCGACGCTGAGATTGTCCCGGCTCGCGCCGATCCGCCGTGGCGTCCCGTGCCCCGGCGCGAGCCGGGACTCACCGGGTCACGCAGAAGCGCCGCACGTCGCTCCGGCCGCCCGTCGTGAGCCGCGCGAAGTACACCCCGCAGCCGACACGCCGGCCGTCCGGCCCCAGGCCGTCCCACGTCGCGATGCCGGCCCCGTCCGGTCGCACGTCGTCGACGAGCGTCCCGATGAGGCGCCCGGCGAGATCGTGGACGCGGAGCTGCGCGCGACCGGTCGCCGGCAGCACGAACGCGAACGTCGCCGGACCCGCGGTCGGGTTGGGCGTGACGGACAGTCGCAGGCCCGCGGCGGAGGGGACGTTCCCCCGACCGACGCCGACGGGACTGACGAGCGAGACGCGCAGGCTGTCCATCGCCAGTGCCTGGTACGCCGTGTCGCCGCTCGTGGCGATCGTGCACCGGAGTCGCAGTCGATCGAAGCCCGAGATGTCGCTGAACCCGACGATGGTGCCCATGTCGAGGATCGGCCCGGCGCCGAGGACGCCCGACCACGACAGCGTCGGACCGTTCCACGTCTGCCACTCGAGGACGGCCGCGTTGTTGCCCCACGGGTAGGGCCCGTAGATCTGTCCGGTCGTCCAGCCGTTTCCGTACATGAATTCGACGCCGTAGATCCGGAGCCCGTCGGTGGTCTGGATGGTCACCCAGTCGTGGTTCCCGCCTCCGTTGGTGAATGGGAAGTAGAACGCCGCGTCGCCGTTGCTGGCGCCGTGGAACGGGTCGAAGGGGATCGTCAGTCCGACGCCCACGTAGCTGTCGCCTTCGGTCGTGACGAGCAGGCCGCCGTCCTGGAAGTCCGTGAGCGGGATGCCGTCGACGTCCAGCGCGTGGAATGACGTGGATCGATCGACCGACAGCACCGCGGTTCCGCCTCCGACGGAGGTCACGGTCTGGGCCCGCGTCACGATGGGCGAGCCGAGCGCCATGACGACGAGGAGCGAGACACACCAACGCGCCGGGTTGTTCATGATGACCTCGCATTCGCGCTTTGGCCGACGGGAAGGGCCGTCACCCGCGCACGAGCCCTAGGCTAATGCCGGCCCATGGCCGGGCACCACGGCGAACGACCCCGACCCGCGGCCCGGCCGGGCCTCCATGGCTCGGCAGGACCGGACGGCCTCGACCATCGCGCGAAGCAGCCGGCGGAACATGCTGTTCCATCGGCATGTACGGACATGGCTCGATCCGGTCCATCGGGCACGCCCACGCGCTCGGACGCGCTCCCGGATGCGTCGAGGGGGTGGTCCGGCAGCAGGTTGCGGTTCCGCCGGCCGGATCCATGCCCTGCCGTGGCGGCCCACGCGTACCGAAACGCCTGTTCACTGCCGCGGGGCACCGCTAGCCTTTAGCTGGGGCCCGTGTTGGGTCCCTTCCATCGACCAGCCCCACGTCTGGAGCGAGTCACTCGTGAACGCCGATCGTGGGGTGCGGTCCGCGCGGGATTCCCGATCCCGCAGGGGAGTCCTCTCGCTCGCGGTCCTGGTCATCCTCTCCGCCACGCCGGCGAGCGCAGGAGGCGTCCCGGCAACGCCCGCCGCGACCACCGCGGATACGATCACGACACTCACGTACGTCAGCGGCTCCTCGGTCAAGCTCGAGCAGGTCCTGGGCGACCACGACTGGGCCGACACGACGCGCGCCACCCGGAGCCTGACCGTCACGCGCGCCGACGACCTCGGCAGCGACATCGGCATGTCGTTCCCAAGTGGCGACAGCCTTCTCTTCCTGTTCGGCGACACGATCGGGGCCAGCTCGCAGTACGTCCCGACGTGGGCGAGCGTCCTCGACCCGTTCGAGTGGAGGGCGCGGGATCCCCTGGCCTCGAGCCGCACCGCGCTCCCGGACAGCGGGCTGCGGCTCGACTTCTACACGAACAGCGGCGACACGACGGTGACGGTCTCGCCGCTGTACCCCGACGGCACGCCGCTCGCCATGGGCATCGACGACACGCCCGAATGCGGCATCGACCTCGACAGCCAGCTGTACATCATCTGCCACACGGGCACCGTCCTGGTGAACGGCAACCCGGACGACTCCAACGACTCCTCCGTCGTCGTGCAGTTCGATCCCGTGGCGCAGACGTTCACGGCAGGCCGGACGGTCTCGCGTCTCGGGAGCGGCGGTCACTTCATCCATCCGGCGCTGCACGAGCTGCCGATGCAGTTCGCGAGCTCCCCGTCGGACTCCGAGGTCATGATCTTCGGGCTCGGGTCCTATCGTCACAGCGACATCTACCTCTCGAAGATCCGCAAGGCGTTCTTCGCGTCGGGCATCAACCTCAAGGGCAATCCGGCGACTCGCTACTTCACCGGGCTCTCGGGCGGATCGCCCACGTGGAGCGATTCCGAGACCAACGTGGTCCCGATCGTCCAGGACAACCCCCTCGCCGAGATCGGCGTGGGGGAGGTCCAGCAGCCCTGGCCCAACGACGATCCCACCATCGGCAACTTCTCGGTGGGCTGGTGCCCGGCCCTGCAGTTGTGGCTGATGACGTTCGACGGCGGCCGCCAGAGCGGATCCACCCGGCAGACGAGCGGCGTGTACTTCACCTACGCCAAGGCGCCGTGGGGCCCATGGATGGAGCCGCAGCTCGTCTTCAACGCCACCAGGGACGGCGCCGCCGGCTCCTGGATCCGGCTCTACGACCGGTCGACCGGGACCGGCACCGGCCCGGTCGGCCCCACGATCGGCAGCCAGACCTCCAACAGCCCGGACTCGACGAGCGGCGGCATCTACGCCCCCGGGCTCATCGAACCCTTCACGCAGGTGGCGGGCGACACGCTCCGCATCTTCTACACCGTCTCGACGTGGAATCCCTACACCGTGGTCAGGATGCGCTCGGAATTCCTCGTCGCGCCGAACCAGGTCCTCGCCGCCGGCGGGCCGCCATCGCCGCCCGTGGCCGCGCCCCTGGCCGTGTGGCCGAACCCGTTCCGGGACGCCACGCGCGTGCACTTCCGGAGCGAGCGATCGGGAGCGGTCGAGGTGGCCGTCTTCGACCTCGAGGGCCGTCTCGTGCGGACGCTCGCGCGCGAATCCCGCGCCGCCGGCGAGCAGGTCCTCGCGTGGGACGGAAGGCAGGACGACGGCACGCCCGTCCGCGCGGGCGTCTACTTCGTGCGTCTCCGCGGCCCGGGCATCGAGGCGGCCCGCCGCGTGCTGCGGCTCCGTTAGCAGCTCCCGGCGAGGGCCGTGGTTCCAGGCGCGAACAAAGGCCTTGGGCGCCCGTCGACCGGGGTCCTATGCTCCCGGCCGCTCCTTGGTCCATCGTGCGCGATCGTGAAGGGCCGGTCCTCGAAGGAGACCCGATGCGTCGTTTCGCTCTCGTTGTCGTCTCGCTCGCCCTGGTTCCCGTCGCGCACGCCGCTCCACCCCAGGCCCTTGACCCGACCGTCGCCGCCGCGGTGGCGAAGGTCTCGGCCGAGCGGCTGAAGGCCGACGACGCGCGGCTCGTCGCGTTCGGCACGCGCAGCACGTTCTCCGAGAAGCTGGGCGACACGCGGGGCGTGTTCGCGGCCCGTGCCTGGATCGCCGACCAGTTCCGCGAGATCGCCAGGGCCAGCCACGGGCGCATGACCGTCGCGTACGACAGCTACGTCCAGAGGGCCGACGGCAAGCGCATCCCGCGCGACGTCGAGATCTCCAGCGTCATCGCCACGCTCCGGGGTGACGAGCCCGGTGCGCGCACGTACGTGATGTCCAGCCACTACGACTCGCGCAACTCCGACAACGCCGACTCGACGAAGGACGCGCCGGGCGCCGACGACAACGGCTCGGGCACCTCCGCGGTGCTGGAGGCGGCGCGCGTGATGGCCGACCTGCCCACGCACGCGACCGTCATCTTCGCGACCTACGACTCCGAGGAGCAGGGCCTGTTCGGCTCGGCGCACCACGCCGCGGCGCTCAAGGCCGCCGGCGTCGACGTCCAGGGCGACCTCAACAACGACATCGTCGGCGCGTCGGTGGGGGACGAGGGCCAGAGGAATCCCGGCACGGTCCGCATCTTCTCGGAGGCGCTCGCCGACGGCGCCACGACGGCGCGGGTGAACCTGATCGGCAACGAGAGCGACTCGCCCTCGCGCGAGCTGGCCCGCTTCGCCCAGGAGACCGGCGATCGCTACCAGACCGACTTCCACGGCGACCTCGTGTTCCGCGCCGATCGCTTCCTGCGGGGCGGCGATCACGAGTCGTTCAACGCCGCCGGCTTCGCCGCGATCCGCTTCACGGAGCCGGTCGAGAATTTCGCGCACCAGCACCAGACGGTGCGGACCGAGAACGGCATCGAATACGGCGACCTGCAGAAGTACATGGACTTCGACTACCTCGGGCGGGTCACGCGCTACAACGTTTCGGTGCTGGCCTCGCTCGCGATGGGCCCCGGGCGCCCGGACTCGGCCTCGGTGCTGACCCGGGCGCTGGACAACCGAACGCAGCTGACCTGGAAGCCGGTCCCGGGCGCCGCGACGTACGAGGTCGTGCGGCGGAGGACCACGGACGCCGTGTGGACCGACGTCACCGACGTGGGCAACGTGACCGCGGTGACGCTCCC
Source organism: Candidatus Eiseniibacteriota bacterium (assembly GCA_037917155.1). Taxonomy (GTDB): domain Bacteria; phylum Eisenbacteria; class RBG-16-71-46; order RBG-16-71-46; family RBG-16-71-46; genus CAIXRL01. The sequence goes on along the minus strand of JBAIWU010000372.1, from coordinate 4,521 downwards.
GTACTCGAAGGACAACTGGCTCTTCGGCATCCGCGCCGTCGACGCGCAGGGCCATCGCGGCGTGCCGGCGTTCCCGTTGCCGGTGCGCTAGGGACGTCGCGCCGCGGAATTGCCGAGCGCCGCTACGGGCGCGCGTGGAGGTCGAGGCTCTTGTTCTCGCGTCCCAGCACGACCACGAGCGCGAGCAGCACGCCGACCAGCCCGACCGTCCACGCGAGCGCGAGGGCATAGTCGTTGCCGTGCGACTCCGCGAATCCCGCCTGCCACGGTCCCATGCGCGACATGACCAGGTTGCCGACCTGGTACGCGAAGCCGGGCAGGATCGCGCGCGCGCCAGGGGGCGAGAGCTCGTTGAGGTGCGCCGGGACGATGCCCCACGCGCCCTGCACCATGAACTGCATGAGGAAGGCCCCGCCCGCGAACAGCACCGGCGTCGACGCGTAGGCCCAGAGCGGGATCATCGGCAGGGCCAGCAGCGAGGCGATCGCGATCGCGCGCCGGCGGCCGAGCCGCTCCGAGAACGTTCCGAACGCGATCCCGCCGCACCGCGCGCCGAGGTGGTAGACGATCGCGATCGTGCCGGTGGTGCGGGCCGAAAAGCCGTGCTGCACCTGCAGGAACGTGGGGTAGAGATCCTGCGTGCCGTGCGAGAACGCGTTGAACAGGGACATCAGCACGACCATGAACAGGAAGACCGGCAGGTAGGCGACGATGGCCGCGGCGCCCGCGCGCGTGCCGGTGGCCTTCGGCCGGCGGCCCGCGAGCCACGCCGGTGACTCGTCGACCCGCGAGCGGATGTACAGGACGAGCAGCGCCGGCGCGGCGCCCACGATGAACATGCCCCGCCAGCCCAGCGCCTGGAAGGCGAACGCGAACAGGGCCGAGGCCAGCAGGTAGCCGAGCACGTAGCCCTCCTGCAGGATGCCCGAGAACGTGCCGCGGCCCTTCGCCGGCAGCGATTCGAGCGCGAGCGCCGCACCGACGCCCCATTCGCCGCCCATCGCGAAGCCGAACAGCGCCCGCAGCACGAGCAGCGTGCGCAGGTCGGGTGCGAACGCCGACGCCAGCTCGAACACCGAGAAGCTGACGATGTTCACCATCAGGATGGGCCGCCGCCCGAAGCGCTCGGCGAGCCAGCCGAACACGAGCGCGCCGACCGGGCGCATCGCGAGCGTGAGGAAGAGGCCCTCGGAGACCGCCTTGACGGTCGAGTGGAACTCGCCCGCGATCGACTTGAGCGCGAAGACGAAGATGAAGAAGTCGAACGCGTCGAGCGCCCAGCCCGCCAGCGACGCCACGAACGTGTGCCTCTGGGAGCGGTTGAGGCTGCGAAAGGGATCCAGCACGGCCATGACGGTATCCCCGGTCCGGTGCGAGCGGCCGCCCGGGCCCCGAACGGGCCCGGGCCCCGGCCACCTTACCGCACGAGCACGATTCGCTGGACCGCCGCCACGCCGCCGGTGCTGACCTTCACCAGGTACACGCCGGGGGCGACGTGACCCCCGGAGGCGTCCCGGCCGTCCCACTGGAACCGGTGGACGCCGCCCGAGAGCACCTCGCCCTTCAGCGGACTGGACACGCGACGGCCGGCGATGTCGACGATCTCGGCGCGCACGGTCGCCGCGCCCGGCATCCGGAACTCGAAGTTCATGACCCGGGACGCGGGATTGGGCCACGGCGGAGCGAGCTCGAGCGCCCGCCCGGCACGAGGGCCGTCGCCCACGCCGGTCACGCCGCACGGCCCGCTGCTGCCCGGCCAGGCGAGCGAGCTGATCTGCCGGGGGTTCAGCGCGAGGTAATAGATCGCCAGCTCGTCGATCGCGCCCGAGAAATTGCTGCCGGGGTTCGTGCCGTCGTAGCGTGCGCCGATCAGCACCGAGCTGGAGCCGGTCTGGATGGTGCCGCTGCGTGCGACGCTGGCGTCCAGGCGACCGTCCACGTACAGCTTCATGCTGGCGCCGTCGTACGTCGCGGCCACGTGGTGCCAGTACCCGTCGTCCACGGGCGTCGCGCCCGTGAGCCACGAGTTGCTGACGCCGTTCAGCCAGAACGACAGCATGTGCGGCGCCACCGCGCCGCCACCGACCGCGAGGTAGAACGAGTCGTCGTGCTTGGTGACGATGTAACGGTCGGTGCCCGCGGTGGTCTTGATCCAGCCTTCCAGGCTGATCGAGGTCACCATCCCGAACGCCGGGTCGTTCGGTACGGATACGTTGTCGTTGAGGCCGTCGAAGTTGAACGCGCTACCCGCCTCGCCATAAGTGAGCCGGACGCCGTTCATCGTGCCGTTGTAGCCGTGGCCGGTGATGTCGCGCGCGTCATCCTCGGCGGGCCACCACGCGACGATCCCCGGCACGGTGCAGCCGTCGGGGGTGAAGGAGGCCTGGCTGACGGCCCATGGGCCGCACGCGGTCACGACGGTGATGGGGCCCGCGGTCGCGCCCGGCGGCACGTCCACCACGATGGTGGTGTCCGAGGTGACGACGCCCGGCATGCTCATCCCGTTGATGCGAACGTCGCTGGCGTAGTAGAAGCCGCCACCCTGGATCGTCACCTTGCTGCCCGTCGTCGCCGCGGCGGGCGAGAAGCCGGTGATCCAGGGCATCGGTGCATACGCGATGTACGCGGAGGCGATCTGGCTGCCCGCCGAGCCGAACGAGCCTCCCACGTCGACGACCTGGTTGTGGCCGATCGCCAGCGCGTAGACGGTGTCCGCGGTGCCCGTGCCGATGGGGGACCAGGCGCCCCCGGACCACCGGGCGATGTTGCCTGCGCCAAAGCCGCCCGCGCTGCTGAAGGCGCCGCCCGCGTACAGCGAGCCGCCGCCGTCCACCGCGAGCGCGCGCACGAGCCCGTTGGTGCCGGCGCCGAGCGCGGACCACGCCGAACCGCTCCATTGCGCCACGTGGGTCCCCGGCGACGTGAACGCCCCGCCCGCGTACAGGTTTCCGCTCCCGTCCAGGGCCAGCGCGTACACGGCGTCGTCGGCTCCCGAGCCGAGCGCCGACCACGTCGAGCCGTTCCACTTCGCGATGTGGCCGGCGCCGATGCCGCCTGCCACGGTGAAGCGTCCACCCGCGTACAGGTTGCCGGCCGCGTCCACGGTGAGCGCCTGGATCGCGTCGTTGGTGCCGGTGCCCAGCGCCGACCACGCCGTGCCGTTCCAGCGGGCGATGTTGGTCGCCGTGGTGCTCACGTTGATGGGGAAGCTGAAGAGTCCGCCGACGTAGACGTTGCCGTTGCCGTCGGCCGCGATGGCCTGGATGCCGTCCGGTGCGGGGCCCGGGCTCACCGGGAGCCAGGCGCTTCCGCTCCACATCGCCACGTTGGTCGCGAGAACATTGTTGATGGAGTTGAAATGGCCGGCCACGTAGACGTTGCCGGCGGCGTCCGCGGATGCCGTGTTGAAGGTGGGGAGACCGCTGTTCGACCAGGCGGGCGAGCTCCAGGAGCCGCCCTGCAGCAGGGCGAGGCCGTACGGGGTGGACTCGCCCGCGAGGTTGAACGGCCCGACCGCGACGAGGTTGCCGTACCGGTCCTCCGCCAGGGACCTCACGGGACCATCGAAGTGGCTGCTGACGCCGTTCGCCAGGGCGGACCAGCTGCCCAGCCAGATGGCGACGTTCTTCGCGCTCTGTCCGCCCGCGGTCAGGAAGTAACCCCCCGCGACGACGGTGCCCGACGCCGGCCGGGCGAGTGCCAGGACGGCTCCGTCGGTCCCCGTGCCCACCGCGAACCACGTCCCGCCGCCCCAGCGGGCCACGCACGGCGCGAACACGTCGCCGGCGTATCCGAACGTGCCTCCGGCGTACAGGCTGTTGGTGCCTGGGTCGAACATCAGCGACCAGACGACCCCGGACGTGCCGTCGCCGAGCCCGAACCACGTAGACGAGGACGAGATCCAGCGGGCCACGTGGTTCGCGCTCACGCCGCCCGCGGTCGTGAACCGGCCACCCGCGTAGAGGGTCCCGCCACCGTCCACGGCCAGCGCGTAGACCGGCTCGTCCATCCCGGTGCCGAGAGCCGACCAGGTCGATCCATTCCACTTCACCACGTAGCCCGTGCTCGGCTGGGGCGGTCGGGTAAAGGTGCCGCCGCCGGCGTAGACGTTGCCGGAGCCATCCACCGCCAGCGCCAGCACCGGCAGGCTCGTTCCCGCGCCCAGCGCCGACCAGCTCGAGCCGTTCCAGCGGGCGACGTAGTTCGCGCTCACGCCGCCCGCGGAGGTGAAGTACCCGCCCGCGTAGACATTGCCGCTGGCGTCGATGGCCAGCGCGTCGACGGTGCCGTTCGTCCCCGGGCTGTACGCGGGACCGAGCGCCGACCAGCTCGTGCCGTTCCACTTGGCGATGCAGCCCATGTACGCCCCGTCCACGAACCCGAATGCCCCTCCTGCGTACAGGTTGCCGCTGCCGTCGATCGCGAGCGCCATGACCGGGCCGTCCATGCCGGAGACGCCGACCGTGGTCCACGCGCTGCCGTTCCACCGCGTGATGTAGTCGCCGGGCCCGGACCCGGCGA
>JBAIWU010000371.1:0-1582 GCA_037917155.1 Candidatus Eiseniibacteriota bacterium | reverse complement strand
GCTTCTCGCCCGCGGCGCTGGCGTCGGGCATGGCCGGCGTCTACCGGGAGCTGCTCGCCGCGCCGCGCTGAGCACGGCGGGACCTCAGCGCACGCTGCGGATCGCGATGACGATGGTCGCGGCCTGCGCGAGCACGCCGAGCACGTCCTTGGCCTGCTCCCAGGTGGTGGCATCCGGCTTCTCGGGCACCCAGACGAAGTCGCCGGGATCGAGCGTCCGGACGTTCCGCGCCAGCATCGTCTGCCCGTTGACCGCGCGGACGACGCGCACCTTGCCCCGCCAGGCGCGGTTCGTGTACCCGCCCGAACGGGCGACGACCTCGCCGACGGTCTCACCCGCGACGTAGTTCAGCAGGCCCGGCCGCCGCACCTCGCCGTCGACCCGCAACGAGAGCACGATCGGGTCGGCGCGCACGATGTCGCCGTCCTCGAGCACGAGGTCCAGGGCCGGATCGGACTGCAGTCGCCGCCAGTCCACGCGGTAGTTCTCGTTGCGCGCCGCCAGCCGGGTGCGGAGCACCGCGTACTCGGTCGCCGTCATGTCCCTGCGCGGCAGCGCCAGCAGGCGCTCGAGCTCGGGATCCCGCTCCCGCTCGAGCCCGGTGCCCCGGTAGACGCGGATCGCGCTCAGGTCGGCGCGGTCCAGGAAGCCCCCGGCGGTGGCGATCAGCTCGCTCAGGCGCGTGCGGCCGATCTGGATCGGATACGTGCCGGGACGGGCCACCTCGCCCACCACGCCGACGCGCGCGGTCTCGTGGAAGCGTGGCTGGTAGAACGCGAAGAGCTGGTCGCCGTCGCGCAGCGCCGGGTTGAACGCGCCCGAGGCGACCTCCGCGATCGCGACCTGCAGCGACTCGGTCTGGGTGGCCGAGGTGAAGCGGACGAAGAGGGCGTTCGGCGCGGCTGCCGGCAGCGGCCCGCCCGCGAGGTCGAGGAGCGTGCGCAGGCTGTCGTGCTCCCCCAGCTCGAACCGGCCGGGCCGCCCGACCGCGCCCTCGACGGTCACGAACCGCATCGCCACCGGCACGCGGAGCACGTCGCCGTCGCGCAGCACCGGGTCGTAGCGCCGGTCCCCCGTGGCGCGGAAACGCGTCAGGTCCGCGACCAGGTCGGGTTCGACCGGGGCCCCCGGCTGCGGGCGCCGCACGACGCGGATGTCGCGGCGCGACGCCTTCGGCCCCAGCAGCGTGTCCGGCAGCACGTCGCTCACGTGGCTGGTCGCCGGCACCAGCAGCGGGCCGGAGTTGGTGGCCGGCCCCGTGAGGAACACCTTCATGATCCGGGTGCGGGCCAGGCTGAGGTCCACGTTGACGCCGTGGAACTGCGAGGCGATCCGCCTCAGCACCTCCGCCCGCGCCTCCTCGAGCGTACGGCCGGAGACCGCGATCGAGCCGACGCCGGCCACGTAGAGCGTGCCCTCGGGACCGACCTGCAGCACGGTCGCGCCCGTGAGCCTGCCGGAGAAGCGCAGCTGGAAGACGTCGCCCGGCCCGACCACGTACTCGCGCGGATCGACGGCGCCGGCCAGCGGCTGCGAGGGCACGACCTCCGGCTCGGCGACCGGCGTCCTCGGCGCGATGTCC
>JBAIWU010000370.1:0-1682 GCA_037917155.1 Candidatus Eiseniibacteriota bacterium | reverse complement strand
GGCCCCACCTCGATCACGCCGTCCCACGCCCCGTCGGGGACGCGCAGCAGCCGCGGCGTGAACGCGGCCGGGTGCTGCAGGACGAAGCCCCCGGAGCCGCTCACCCGCCCGCGGTCGAGCACCATGTCCTCCTCCGCCATCCCCCCCGCCCACGAGATCGAGTCCAGCCGTGCCTCGATGCGCCGGCCGAGCCATTCGACGCTCGTGCTCCACGCCGGCACGCCGCGCGCGTGCGGCAGCCCCGCGCGCGAGCGCACCACCGCGCGCACGCGGCCCTCGACGACGAGCGTCTCGGCGCGCGCGCCGAGGCGCACCGCGTGCGGCGAGGCGGAGCGGTCGACGAACGAGCCCTCGTCGAGCGGCTCCAGGACCAGCGTCTCCAGTCGCGGCGGCGCGTCCGGCGGCTGCGCGAGGCCGGCGCGCAGCGGATCGAGCGCGAAGTCGTCGTGGCGGATCTCCATGTGCAGGTGTGGGCCGCCGGCGCCGCTCTCGCCGCTCCACGCCACCGTGTCGCCCGCGGCGAAGCGGAAACGGCCGGTCGGCGGCCAGAGGTCCTGCTCGTACTGGCCGCTCGCCCGCTGGGTCGAGTCCACCCAGGCCCCTGTGGGCCCCGCGTAGGCGTCGAGGTGGCCGAAGACGACGAGCCGCCCGTCGGAGGCGCGCAGGTACAGCGAGCGGCCGTAGCCCACGCCCGAGGCGCGCACGCGCTCGACGCTGCACGGCAGCGGCGCGCGCACGGGCAGGCCCACGTGCCCGCCGGTCGAGAAGTCGAGCCCCGCGTGGAAATGGTTGCTGCGCGCCTCGCCGAAGCCGCCGGTGATGCGCACCGTCGGCAGCGGCGTCACCGCGAGCGGCGGCGCGAGCGGCGGCGGCGCCTCGCCCGCGTGCGCGCGAGGCGGAATGCCCGCCGCGGCCAGGAGCACGAGCGCGCCCACGCAGGTCGCAACGCGGCCGGAGCGTCCGCGTTGCAACGCGCATGTGGTCGCGCCGGGTGACGCGACCCGGGCCGCGCAACCTGCCCGCTTAATGATTGCGCATGCGTCGGTCAGCATCGTGCGGTCGCCTCGACCCACGGCTGGCACCGCGGTTGCTGACCCTGCCGCGGTCCGATTCCGGCCCTTCGCCCGGAATGCATCCACACCCCGGATCCGACGATCCGCACCCTGGAGGCCATCCGTGAATCTCCGTCGTTTCGCCGCGTTCGCGTTCGTCACGAGCGCCACCGTGCTCGCGCTCGCGAGTTGTGGCAAGTCCACGTCCCCCACCGCCGCGACCCCCGCGCTCGACCCCGCCCCGCCGGCGGCGCCGACCAACCTCAGCAGCACGTACGTCCCGACCGTGGGCTACGACTATCTTTACTGGAATGCGAGCACCTCGCCCAGCGTGAAGGGCTACGAGATCTGGGAATCGGTGACCCAGGGCGGGACCGCGGTCAAGGTGACGGTCGCCGGCGCGTCGAGCAACTACGTCGTGCTGCCCCCGGTCGCTGCCGACTGCACGCGCTACTACGAGGTGCGCGCGGGCAACTCGACCGGCCAGTTCAGCGCCTTCTCGGCGTCGATCGCCGTGGACCGCCACGTGATCGTGTCGAACGCCGGCGGCAGCCCCGGCGGCGGCGTCGGTGGCGGCATCCACGCGGGCGAGTAACGCCCGACCAGTGACGCGGAGGCCTGGCCTCCGCG
>JBAIWU010000369.1:0-1549 GCA_037917155.1 Candidatus Eiseniibacteriota bacterium | reverse complement strand
CGACGGCGCCGACCCGGCCGCGGTGGTCCACGACGGGCTCACCGCGGCGGTCGGGCGCGGCGTCGCGGCGGTGCTCGTGGACACGGCGGGGCGGCTCCACACGCGCCACAACCTGATGGCCGAGCTGGCGAAGATGAAGCGTGTGTGCGAGCGCGTGGTCCCCGGCTCGCCGCATCACGTGCTGCTGGTGCTCGACGCCACCGTGGGCCAGAACGGGCTCGCGCAGGCGCGCGAGTTCCAGCGCGCGGTCGAGGTCACGAGCCTCGCGCTCACCAAGCTCGACGGCACCGCGCGCGGCGGCGCCGTGCTCGCGATCGCCGACCAGCTGGGGCTGCCGATCAGCGTGGTCGGGCTGGGCGAGGGGCTCGACGACTGGGAGCCGTTCGACGCCGAGGCGTTCGCGCGCGGCCTGTTCGAGTAGGCGACGTCGCGGGTCGCCCGATCAGCGGGCGCGCCGACGACGGCCCCTCGACGTCCGATCCCGATCGGCCGTCAGGGCTTCTTCGCGGGGGCGCGCCGCGCGGGGGCCGGGCGCGCCGGCCTGGACGGCTCGGCGCTCGCCACCTCGGGCGGCAGGCCGTGCTGCATGGATGCGGGCAGCATGGCGGACTTGTAGTTCGTGCCCTGCTCGATGAGGATGCCGCGTCCCACCGAGTGCTCGAGCGTCACCATGTCGCCGGTGTCCGAGCGGCCGATCAGCCAGGTCCTGCGCTGGAACAGGTAGTCCACGTCCTCGCGCACCACGCCGGTGACCGGCACCTTCTCCGAGAGCGCGACCATCCGGGTCTCGCGCAGCTCCTGGTACATCGTGCTGTCGCGGGAGTCGGCGGTGGTGGCCGAGGCCTGGCGGATGCGGAGCGTGCGCGTGTTGAAGAGTCCGACCGGGCACTGCACCGTGTCCGTGCCGAGCGTGTCGAAGTGCACGTGCTCGCTCGCCATCCTCTTGTCGCGCAGCTTGAGGCTCTCGGGCGGCCGCTTCATGAGCTCGATCTGCGGGTTCCCGTTGTCGTCGAGGCCGTTCACCATCTGGCGCTGGTAGACCAGCATGTTCCGCAGCGCGTCGGGGTCCTTGAAGATGTCGTAGGACATCAGCGTGCAGACGACGTTGGCCGCGTGGCCCTTGGGCGAGGTGGTGGTCTCGACCCAGAAGCAGTCCTCGCCCCAGAACCGCTCCATGCCGACGATCGCGACGGTGACGACGTAGTCATCGGCGTAGCCGGTCGCCGTGCTGCTGGTGAAGTGGTACTTGACGTACTGGCCGACCTTGAAGTCCGGCTTGCGGCCGTAGTCGATCAGCCCGATCGCGTTGATCTGGGTCGGGCGCCGCACTTCGGCCGACGCCAGGGCGGGCAGGAGGGCGACGCCGATCAGGGTCCAGGCGGAGAGGCGGATGGCACGTCGCATGCAGTCCTCACGGTGACACGTCGCGCGGGCCGGCGGCCCGGAAACCGGTCGCGGATCATCGCACAGAGCGCCCGGCGCCTCAACGCCCGCCGTCCCGATGCCGCCCCCGGGGGAGTCCGCCATGCCGTCCGCCGCCCCCCCCGAG
>JBAIWU010000368.1:0-6935 GCA_037917155.1 Candidatus Eiseniibacteriota bacterium | reverse complement strand
ACGAGCTGGGCGACGCTGCTGCCCAACGGCGCGACGTGGAGCGCGCCGCGCGCCGCGGGCTCGCTCGCGTACGGCGACGGCGTCGCCCACGCGGCGGGCGAGGGGCTGTGGCTGCTCTCAGGTGGCGTGCTGTTCGCGCAGGGGAGCCTGACGGCGCGCTCCTCGACGCTCGCGAAGCTCGCCGGGGCCGCGCACGCGTTCCTCGCGCCGGCCGAGGCCTCGCGGCTCGGGCTCGCCGCGGGCGACCGGGTCGAGCTCGCCGGGCCGGCGGGCGCGATCGGGCTCCCGGTGCAGCTCGACGACTCCGTGCCGCCGGGCGCCGTGTTCGTGCCGTACGCGTTCGCCGAGGCCGACCTCGGCCGGCTCGGCGCACCCGCGGGGGCGGGGCTCAAGGTGAGGCTGCGCAAGGTGGCCGCGACCGCGCAGGTCGGGGCGTAGGGGGGCGCGGATGGCCGATCTTCTCAACAACCCGGTGTTCGCGACGGCGCTGTGGGCCGTCGTGAAGGTCGCGATCATCCTCGGCGTGCTGCTGGGCGTGGTCACGTACCTCATCTTCGCCGAGCGCAAGATCTGCGGTCACATGCAGGCGCGCACCGGCCCCAACCGCGTCGGCCCGATGGGGCTGCTCCAGACGCCGCTCGACGTCGTGAAGCTCCTCTTCAAGGAGGAGTTCATCCCGGAGGCGGCGAACAAGACGATCTTCCACATCGCGCCCGTGCTCGCGGTGTTTCCGGCCATCGTGACGTTCTCGGTGATCCCCATGGGGCCCCCGCCCATGTTCGTGGTCACGGACGTCAACGTGGGCCTGCTCGTCTTCCTCGCGATGTCGAGCCTGGGCGTCTACGCGATCACGCTCGGCGGCTGGTCGTCGAACAACAAGTACGCGCTGCTCGGCGGGCTGCGCTCGAGCGCGCAGATGATCTCGTACGAGCTGGCGATGGGCCTGTCGACCATCCCGGTCATCCTGCGCTCGGGCACGCTGTCGCTCGGCGGCATCGTCGAGTGGCAGGCGGGCACCTACCTGATCCTCGGCACGCACATCCCGCTGCCGTCCTGGGGCATCTTCCACTGGTACCTGGTGCTGCCGTTCGCGATCTTCCTCGTCACGTCGTTCGCCGAGACGAACCGCGCGCCGTTCGACCTCCCCGAGGCCGAGGGCGAGCTCGTGGCGGGGTTCCACACCGAGTACTCGAGCATGAAATGGGCGATGTTCTTCCTCGGCGAGTACTTCAACATGATCGTCATCTGCTCGATCATGGTGACGCTCTTCTTCGGCGGCTGGCACGGTCCCGGCCCGGCGTACCTCGGGCTCTTCTGGTTCCTGCTCAAGCTCGGCGCGTTCCTCTTCTTCTTCATCTGGGTGCGGTGGACGTTCCCGCGTCTGCGCTACGACCAGCTGATGAACTTCGGCTGGAAGGTGCTGCTGCCCGCCTCGATCGTGAACGTGCTGATCGCCGGCGCGTGGCTGTACTGGAGGGCGAACGCCTAAATGGTCCCCTACCTGTTCGTGGGCTTCGGCGCGCTCCTGCTGGCCTCGGCCGTCATGGTCGTCCTGCACAAGAACCCGGTGACGAGCGCGCTCTTCCTGGTGCTCTCGTTCTGCTCGCTCGCGGGCATCTACCTGCTGCTGCAGGCGGAGTTCATCGGGCTCGTGCAGATCATCGTCTACGCCGGCGCCATCATGGTGCTGTTCCTGTTCGTCATCATGTACCTGAACCTGCAGCACGACATCGAGCGCGGCGCGCACATCGCGCTGCGGCGCGGCATCGGCTGGATGGTCGGCGCGCTGCTGCTGATGTTCGCGGCCCTGCTCATGGTGCGCGGCTGGGCCCCGGGCCCCGTGGCGCCGCCGGCGCCGGCGGGCGAGGGCGGCAACGCGGCCGCCATCGGCCGCGCGCTCTACAGCCGCTTCCTGTTCCCGTTCGAGGTCACGTCGATGCTGCTGCTCGTGGCCATGGTGGGCGCGATCGTGATGACCAAGGGCCGCCGCGGGGCGGAGGAGGAGCGGGCATGATCCCGGTCGGCTGGACCCTCGGGCTGAGCGCCCTGCTGTTCTGCATCGGCGTCGTCGGCGTGCTCGTGCGCCGCAACGCGCTCGTCATCTTCATGTCCATCGAGCTCATGCTGAACGCGGCGAACCTCGCGTTCGTCGGCTTCGCGCACCAGCTCCAGTCGCTCGACGGGCAGATCTTCGTGTTCTTCGTCATGACCGTGGCCGCCGCCGAGGTGGCCGTCGGGCTCGCCATCATCGTCAACGTCTTCCGTCTGCGCGAGACGGTGTTCGTGGACGAGATCAACCTGCTCAAGGGCTAGGACGGCCGTGAACCTGCCGATGCTGTGGATCATTCCCGCGCTGCCGCTCGCGGCGGTCGCGCTGAGCCTGCTGTTCGGCGACACGCTGGGGAAGAGGGGCACCTCGTGGCTGGCCTGCGGGTCGGTCGGGCTCGCCTTCCTCGCGGCCGTGCGCGCCGTGGTCACGCTGGCCGGCATGCCGGTCGAGGAGCGCCACCTCGTCGAGACGGCGTGGACGTGGATGCGCGTGGGCGACTTCCGCGCCGACGTGGCGTTCCTGCTCGACCCGCTCTCGAGCGTCATGGTGCTCGTCGTGACCGGCGTGGGCTTCCTCATCCACGTCTACTCCACGGGCTACATGGCCGAGGACCCGTCGTACCGGCGGTTCTTCCTCTACCTGAACCTGTTCATGTTCGCGATGCTGACGCTCGTGCTCGCGGACAACTTCCTGCTCATGTTCGTGGGCTGGGAGGGCGTCGGCCTGTGCTCGTACCTGCTCATCGGCTTCTGGTACGAGAAGCAGTCCGCGACCGACGCGGGCAAGAAGGCGTTCGTCGTCAACCGCATCGGCGACTTCGGCTTCCTGCTCGGCCTGCTGTTCCTGATCACGTGGACCGGCTCGGTCAACTTCGACCGCGTCTTCTCCGCCGCGCCGCACCTGTTCGCGCCCGGCTCGCCGTCGCTGGGCGCGGCGTTCGGCTCGCTGTTCGGCGGCCACGGCCTGCCCGTGATCACGGTCGCGACGCTGCTGCTCTTCCTCGGCGCGACCGGCAAGAGCGCACAGATCCCGCTGTTCACCTGGCTGCCCGACGCCATGGAGGGCCCGACGCCCGTGTCGGCGCTCATCCACGCCGCGACGATGGTCACGGCCGGCGTCTACATGGTCGCGCGGAGCCACGTGCTCTTCCTGCTCTCGCCCGCGAGCCTCGAGGTGGTCGCGATCATCGGCGCCGCCACGGCGCTCATGGCCGCGACGATCGGCCTCGCGCAGAACGACATCAAGCGCGTGCTCGCGTACTCCACCGTGAGCCAGCTCGGCTACATGTTCTTCGCCTGCGGCGTGGGCGCGTTCGGGGCCGGCATCTTCCACGTCATGACGCACGCGTTCTTCAAGGCGCTGCTCTTCCTCGGCGCGGGCTCGGTCATCTACGGGATGCACCACGAGCAGGACATGCGGAAGATGGGCGGACTCGCCGGGAAGATGCCCGTGACGCATGGCAGCATGCTGATCGCGTGCATCGCGATCGCCGGCATCCCGCCGTTCGCCGGCTTCTGGAGCAAGGACGAGATCCTCGCCAGCGCGTTCGCGACCGGGCACTTCGGCGTGTGGATCGTGGGCGTGCTCGGCGCGACGCTGACCGCGTTCTACATGTTCCGTCTGTACGTGATGACGTTCCGGGGCGCGCCGCGCTTCGAGGAGCACGCGGGCGAGTCCCTGCACGCGGCGCACGTGGCGGCCGAGCACGCCTCGCACGGCCACGGCGCGCACGACGACCACGCCCACGGGCACGGCGACGAGCACGGCCACGGCGGCCCGGTGAAGGAGTCACCCTGGAACATGACGGGCGTGCTCGCGATCCTCGCAGCGCTCTCCGTGATCGGCGGCCTCGTCGGCGTCGGCAAGCCGTTCCTCGAGGGCGAGTCCGTGATCGCCCGCTGGCTCGCGCCGGTGATGGAGGGCGGCGCGCCGCCCGTGCCCGTGCACGAGGTGTCGCACGGCGTCGAGTGGGCGCTCATGGGCCTGTCGGTGGCCGTCGCGGCGTTCGGCATCGCGATGGCGTTCCAGGCCTACCTGCGCCAGCCCGGCCTCGCGACGAGCCTGCGCGAGCGCCTCGCGGGGCTGCACACGGCCGTGTTCCACAAGTACTGGGTCGACGAGTTCTACGACACGATCGCGGTCACGCCGGTCTACCGCGCGTCGGTCACCGCCTGGCGCTTCTGGGACGAGAAGATCGTCGACGGCACGGTCAACGGCGTCGGCTACGTGTGCGAAGGCTTCTCCGCGATCCTGCGGCTCTTCCAGACCGGATACGTGGGCACGTACGCGCTGTGGGTGGCGCTCGGCGTGCTGGCCCTGATCCTTCACTTCCTGAGGTCCTAGGTGGCTCACCTTCCCTGGCTCTCGATCCTGGTGTTCTTCCCGCTCGCGGCGGCGGTGCTGGTCGCGCTGCTGCCGGGGACGGCGACCCGCGCCGCGCGCGTGTGGGCGACCGTCGCGGCGCTGGCGGAATTCGCGCTCTCGCTGCCGCTCTGGTGGCGCGTCGTGCCGGGGCAGGCGGGCTTCCAATTCGAGGAGAACCTCGCCTGGATCCCGTCCATCGGCGCGCGCTACCACCTCGGCGTCGACGGCGTCAGCGGCCTGCTCGTGCTGCTCACCACGTTCACCACGCTACTCGCGACGCTCGGCGCGTGGACGGCGGTCGAGAAGCGCACGAAGGAGTTCTACGCGCTCGTGCTCGCGCTCGAGTCGGGCATGATCGGCACGTTCTTCTGCCTCGACCTGCTGCTCTTCTACGTGTTTTGGGAGGCGATGCTCATCCCGATGTACCTGCTCATCGGCGTGTGGGGCGGGCAGCGGCGCGTGTACGCGGCCGTGAAGTTCTTCCTCTACACGATGGCGGGCAGCGTGCTCATGCTCGTCGCGATCCTGTCGATGTGGTTCATGCACAACCGGCTCGGCGGGCCGCCCACGTTCGACCTCGCGGCCTTCTACGCGATGCCGATCGCGCCCGCGCACCAGCTCTGGCTGTTCCTGGCGTTCGCGGTCGCGTTCGCGATCAAGGTGCCGATGTTCCCGTTCCACACCTGGCTGCCCGACGCGCACGTCGAGGCGCCGACCGCGGGCTCGGTCATCCTGGCGGCCGTGCTCCTCAAGATGGGCACGTACGGCTTCGTGCGCTTTGCGATGCCGCTGTTCCCGAACGCGCTGCAGGTGGCCGCGCCGTGGATCGCGGGGCTGGCCATCGTCGGCATCATCTACGGCGCGATGGTCGCCATGGTGCAACCCGACCTCAAGAAGCTGGTCGCGTACTCCTCCGTGAGCCACATGGGCTTCGCCATGCTCGGGCTGATGGCGCTCAACGCCCAGGGCTTCGCCGGCTCCATGATGACGATGCTCAACCACGGCGTCTCGACGGGCGCGCTCTTCCTCCTCGTCGGCGTCGTGTACGAGCGCCGGCACACGCGCCTGATCGCGGACTTCGGCGGGCTGTGGAAGGTGATCCCGGTCTACTCGGCGATCTTCATGGTCGTGATGCTCTCGAGCATCGGCCTGCCGGGCACGAACGGGTTCGTGGGCGAGTTCCTCGTGCTGCTCGGCGCGTTCAAGCACCAGGTCGCCTGGGCGGTGCTCGCCGCGACCGGCGTGATCCTGTCCGCGTGCTACATGCTGTGGATGTTCCAGCGCGTGGTGTTCGGGCAGGTGACGCACGAGGAGAACCGCCGGCTCTCCGACCTGTCGTTCCGCGAGCGGCTCGTGTTCGCGCCGCTGCTGCTCTTCATCTTCTGGATGGGCGTCGCGCCGCAGCCGTTCCTCGACCGCATGCAGCCCGCGCTCGACCGCGTGCTGCAGCTCACCGAGGCGCGCGCCGCGCAGTCGGCGGCGCTGGAGCCGGCGCCCGTGGCGCCGGTGGCGACGCGCCTCGCGATCCCCGCCCGGGCGCAGGGAGGTGGGCGATGACGCTCGTGCCGCAGCCGGCGCTCCTGCCCGTGGACTGGTGGGCGCTCGGCGCCGTGATCGCGCTCACGGCCGGGGCGCTGCTGCTGCTGCTCATGGAGCTGCTCCCGCCGCGCGCGAACGGCAACCGGGGCGGCATCGTCTCGCTGCTCTCGCTCGGGGCCGCCGCGTGGGCCGTGCTGCGCGTCGCGAACGACAAGCGCTCGCTGTTCGGCGGCATGTTCGTGCACGACCCCATGACCGTGTTCTTCACGGTGCTCTTCTGCGCCGTGGGCGTGCTCGCCGTGCTGAGCTCGTGGGACTACCTCAAGCGCACCGCGATCAACCAGGCCGAGTACTACTCGCTGCTGCTCTCGAGCATCCTCGGCATGATCGTGATGGCCGCCTCGAACGACCTGATCACGATCTTCCTCGGCCTCGAGCTGATGTCGCTCTCCCTCTACGTCATGGTGGGCTTCCGGCGCACGCGGCTCGAGTCCAACGAGGCGGCGCTCAAGTACTTCCTGCTCGGCGCGTTCGCGTCGGGCTTCCTGCTCTACGGCATCGCGCTGCTGTACGGCGCCACGGGCACGTCGAACCTGCCGCGGATGGGGGCGTTCCTGGCGGATTCGCCGCTGCTGCACAACCCGCTGCTCGTGGTCGGCGCGCTGCTCGTGTTCACCGGCTTCGCGTTCAAGGTCGCGGCCGTGCCCTTCCACATGTGGACGCCCGACGCCTACGAGGGCGCGCCCACGGCGGTCACGGGCTTCATGTCGGCGGGGGCCAAGGCCGCGGGCTTCGCGGCGCTGCTGCGCGTGACGCTGCGCGCGCTTGCGCCGATGCAGCCCGACTGGGTGACGCTGGTCGCGGTCATCGCGTTCCTCACGATGACGGTGGGCAACCTGACCGCGCTGCTCCAGAACAACCTCAAGCGCATGCTCGCCTACTCGAGCATCGCGCACGCCGGCTACGTGCTCGTGGCGGTCGC
>JBAIWU010000367.1:0-8068 GCA_037917155.1 Candidatus Eiseniibacteriota bacterium | reverse complement strand
CGAGGTCGCGCAGTGGCAGGCGAAGCTCGGCAAGGCCGCGTCCGAGGTCGCCGCGCTCGGCTACTTCCTCGGCCGCCTCGTGCGCGTGTCGCAGGAGCTGACGTACACGGCCGGCCAGATGACCAGGCTGCGGACGCTGCTGGACGAGTGGTTCGCGTCACACTCCGCGCTCACGGTCGGCGACTTCCGGAGCTTCACGCAGGCCTCCCGCAAGTACGCGGTGCCCCTCCTCGAGCACTGCGACCGCAGCGGCTGGACGGTGCGGGTGGGGGACGAGAGGAAGAAGGGGTAGGGACGCCAAGGCCGGCAAACCCCACGGCGAGACGTCAAGGGTGGAAGGCTCCGATCGGCTCAGAGCGCCCGCAACCCACACGCTTCGAGATGGGCGGCTGTTGAGTCCATGCCATTCCCGCGATCGGGTGGAACGAAGACTAGGAAGCCATCCCGACCACGTGTCAGGAGCACTCGGTAGCTGTTCACCCGCAGGGCCTCCGGATCGCGGTAGCGGCGATCCAGTCTTCGGGCAGCCACCCGCCATGAGGTGCCGTCGTGCGTGAGGTCGTCACCCCAGCACACCAGCGGGCAATCCAACTCGAGCCCTTGCGCCTGGAATTCCGTCACGACTCGGAGGAGCTGGCAGCACGAGAAGGGTGAACCAGGCGGGTCGTTGTACCACGGGCCCGGCTTGGTCTGCCTGGTTGCGTTGAAGCTATTGTCGATTCCGATCGCCTCGAGGTTCCTTGCCCGCGATGAAGCGACGTAGCCAAAGCGCTTGTCAATCTGGCCGCGGTAACGCTCCCGCACATAGTCGGCAGCCTTTCCAAGATCGCGCGTGACGTACATCACGAAACCCTCTCGACGAATCAAGGATGCCAACTCGGAAAGCTCGGATGCGCCGCGCGAGGACGAGAGCAGGGCTCCGACCCAAGCGTGAACACTTGAGGCGAGATGGCTCCGCAAGGTTGTCGTGAGGTCGAGCTCGGGCACGGGATTGAAACGGAAGGTAGGCGCCGGAAAGAGCCCCGCGAGCTTTGGGGCAGCGTGTACCTCCCACTGCTCGGAATTGGTGTTGTGGCGAATCGCATCCGCCCACTGACTCAAACCGGCCTCCTCGCCCTTGTGGATCTCCTGCCCTTCACCAACAAGCCCGAGCACCATGCTCCATCCGGGAATGGAGTTGGCCAGTTGGATCACCAGATCCGGTTCAGATGCATCCACTTCGTGCTTCTCCGAAATCATCTCCCGGTCCCAGGCCCGCTGAGCTTCATCGAAGACCACGATGTGCTCGGGGGGAACCAGTTGACGTTTACGTACGACGTACTGCTTCAGGTAACTCTTGATGCCGTTGACGAAGATCTTCTCTTCTCCGGAGTCACCTTGCAGGGCGTGACGTAGCACATCGACGAGAGGCCCATTCCCGGACAGGAAGACCGCGGGGGCTCCGCGGGGCCGACCCGAAACCACCTCGACCAAGTCTTCCAAACGTCGATCGTGAACGAGTTGGAGTCCCACGAGCGTCTTGCCCGCGCCGGGCACTCCAGTGAGCAGCGCCAGTTGTCGGGTTCGGGTCGCGGCAGCCACATGAGCGGTGCGGCTCAGATAGTCGAGTGCCTGAGGAATGCCTGCGCTACGAGCCTGTCTGATGAACGGGAGTGGCCGGTTGTTGAAGATGAGCCGAGCGGCCTCAACCAGACCAGGCAGTGGTTCGTATGCTGCATCCGCCCACTGGGCGCCTGGAATGAGCGGGCCCACAGCGGCCTGAGCGTGCTCGAAGACGAATGTTCCGAGCTCTCTTGGGGGCAGCACCTCGACATCGTCGTAACGGGCCCTCGTGCCCCGATACCACATGGGAATGAGTGCCGGCACGATCCGTTGGTCGTGCGACATCGAGTGGTAGCCGCGAAGGTCTCTGGCATACGCGGCGACCTGGTCAAGGTCGGCACGGTTCACCATGTCCTTGCCCTTGAACTCGAGAACAAGAATCGTTCCGTTCCCAAGCAGGATGACGTCAGGGCGTCGGCCCCCTTCGCGAGGAAGCTCATACTCGAGAAGTACTGAGTGCAGACGTGACGGCGGGAAGCTTGTGACGCTGTGCTGCGCCGCGTCCCGTACGACCGGGATCTCGCGGCCCCAAGCGTCGACCTGCTCAGGACTCGCGTCCCCAACGAACGCCAGAAGCGCATCCCGGATGGCATCCGGCCGGTCGTGGGCGAACTCAGCGAGCGTCGACAGCCAGCCAAAGTTCAATCCGCGTGCAGTCACGATGTCCTTCCAGTCGGAAAGTGGCGTGGGATAGCCCTGCACGCTTGCCGTGGTGCGGTCACCGGCTTCCGACTTCTCGCTTGAACAGGTGTGTTTCCAACCGCCAAGTTTGAAGACTACGACGAGTGGACGCCGATCGGAAGGCTTCGTGCAGCACGGAACGGGATCATTGGATAGTTTCCGGTGGCCGAGTTGTTCCGGAGTCTCGACGAGGCATTCGCAGACGCGATTCGTCCGCACTTGGCGTTGGTCGTGCCGTGTCGGCACTCGCGACAATTGCAGGCTCCGAGCCGGCATCGCGTACGCGCTCCGCTGCGCGTCTACGCTTCCCATCCATGAATCCTCGCCCGAACACCTGGTCGGCGGCGTACTGGTTGTGCGCTCGGCATCGAAGCCGCAAGCCTTCCACGGTGGCGGTGCCGCCGCGGGCCACCGGTGTCACGTGATCCAGCTCGAGGCCGTGCCTTGCCTCGCAACGACGTCCCTTGTCGCTCACGAACGTGCAGCGACCGCCGTCGCGCCTCCAGACGGCACGCTTGACCTCGGCGGGCACGTGACGTGGGTTGGTCGACGCAGGGCGCTTCGCGGTCGTCCGCGGGCGAGCTGTCGCGGCGCAGCGCCGGCGTTCGAGGTCGCGCCGGAGCAGCTGAATCGCGCGGCCGAAGACCTCGGCGATGTCGCCTGGCGCGACGGCGTGACCGAGCAATGCCTGCACCGCGAGCAGGTCATCGTATGCCGCCTGGCCGATGGTGAACTGCAGCGCGAATCGATGCGGCGACAAAGGCATGGGCTTGGCCCTCGGAGCGTCGAGTTGTTCAAAGTCGTTCGTAACGTGTTGCGAAATATGGGAGCGAACTGGTTCCGGGGCGAGTTGTGGCCGCGGTTCACAAGCGTTGTTCTGGCATGCTGACAGTGGCTGGTCGCTTTGGAGGGCAGCAGTCACATCAGACACGTCGGGCTGACGCGCGATTGCCTCGCCCGACGGCGCCGCCACAAGAGCCGTGCCCGCCGAAACGAGTGCTCGCATCATTGCGGGAACATCAGGTCTCGGGAATCGCTCGGCGAGCATGCGCTCGATCTCGGCCTTGGTCTTGTCGGTGGCGGCGGCGATCAGTTCTTCAGAGTTGGCCGGCGTGAGACGCGGGGCCAACATCACGACGGCGCTCAGGTGCAGGCGGCCGTCGGCGATCGCGTCGAAGATCGCGGGAAAGCGGCTCGCCGCGCGAGCGGCCTGGATGCGCTTGTAGGCGGCATCCTCCGAGAAGTACAGCTCGGCCAGGCACCATGTGTACATCGACGGGCAGGCAGCCGGCAGGTAGAGCTTGCGCGCGTCCACTTCCGCAAGGTCGGCGAGAAGCTCGGCCTTGGCGCCACTCTCATGGCGGACATCCGCGATGGTGCGCCGAAGCAGGGCGTGATCCGACAGGTGCGTCCGCGAGTAGCGAGACATTGCCAGAACTCATCGCGGGGGCGGGTCGCGGGGGCGCTGTGTCTCTTGTATCACGCCACTCCGCAACGCGCGTGCGTGAGCGCAGCGAGGCGATCGTGGGCGCGCGCGACAACGTGCGAGGAGCAGCGCGCGAGATGTCGTCCACGTGTCTCAGTGAAGCGCTGGCGCGACATGCGCAGCGCGGTCTCGGCCCGCGATTCGTAGTCGGCGAAGAGCCGTCAAGCGCATTCGTGCGACGAGCTCGCGTGAAGGCGCGATTCCGGCTCGCGCGCTTCCGGGGGCGGCGTCGCACACGCGCCGCGCGTGACTTCCAGCTACCTCATGCGACCCCTGGACACCTGGCCCGCCCCCATCCCTCGTCCCGCCCAGGTCTGCTTCTCCAGCGGCAGGTGCCCGGTGTCGCTGAACGTCACGAGCCGGATCGAGCCGTCGGGGCGCACGGCGAGCACGGTGAGCGACGCGTTGCCGATGTCCGGCACGTACCAGCGGCGCACGTCGGCGCCGAGGGACTTGAGCGTGAGCCAGCGGATCACGTTGCCGTGGCAGACGAGCACGTCCCAGGTGTCGGCGGCGGGGCTCGGCCTGAAGTACTTCGCGTACGCGGCCTCGAGCTGGCTCACGCACCCGGCGATGTCGTCGGCCGAGTGATAAGTACTGTACTCGGGGTGCTCGCGCGTGGGCGTGCACTCATGAATCAAGGTGTCAACTGCCGGCGCCATGTGAATCGCCGCGCCGATGTCCTCGGCCGTCTGGCGGGCGCGCGTGAAGTCGCTGGTCACGAGCGAGTGGAACCGGATGCCCATGGCGGCGAGCCGGGCGCCGAGCAGCCTGGCCTGCTCGTGGCCGAGCGCGTTCAGCGCGTTGCCGGTGCGATCGTCGGCGTTGTCATCTCGATCGTACATGCCATGTCGCACGAGAAAGACATAATGCACGCCGCGGGACGCGCGGGCGGAGTCGGCGTGCGCCTGCGCGCGGGCGACCGGGGCCGACGCCGCGAGTAGCAGCGCGCCGGCCAGCAGGCATGCAGCAAGAGCCGGATGTCTCATGAGTGCGCCTCCAGTGTGAAGTGAGGCGCCCATGCTAGTCGGGCGACGCGTGCGGAAACAACGCGCGTGCCCCGGCCGCAGCACATCGCGCTGCCGGCGGCGCCACGCGATGCGCTAGCGTGCACGCCATGAGGCTATTCTCTGAAAGCCCCAAGACATGAGCGCGCACACGCACGACGCGATCGTCGTCGGCGCGGGACTCGTGGGGCTCGCGACGGCGCGGGCGCTGCAGCGCGCGGGCGAGCGCGACGTGCTCGTGCTCGAGGCGGCGGCCGAGGTCGCGGCGCACCAGAGTGGCCGCAACAGCGGCGTCGTGCACTCGGGGCTCTACTACGCGCCGGGCTCGCTCAAGGCGCGCCTGTGCGTCGCCGGCCGTGCGCGGCTCGAGCGCTATTGCGCCGAGCACGGCGTGGCGTTCGAGCGCTGCGGCAAGGTGGTCGTGGCGACGCGCCCGGACGAGCTGCCGCGCCTGGCCGAGCTCGAGCGCCGCGGCCGCGCCAACGGCCTCGCGGGCGTGCGGCGCATCGGGCCCGAGCAGATTCGCGAGCACGAGCCGCACGCCGCGGGGCTCGCGGGCCTGCACGTGCCCGAGACCGGCATCGTGGACTTCGTCGGCATGGCGCGCGCGCTCGCAGGCGAGCTCGTCGCGGCCGGGGGCGAGGTGCGCATGGAGACGCGCGTGCTCTCGGCGCACGACGATGGGGACGGGCTCGCCGTCGAGACGACGCGCGGCCCCCTGCGCGCGCGGCGGCTCGTGGGCTGCGCGGGCCTGCACGCGGACCGGCTCGCGCGCGTGTGCGGGCTCGAGCCCGACGTGCGCATCGTGCCGTTCCGCGGCGAGTACCACGTGCTGGCCGAGGAGCGGCGTCAGCTGGTGAGGCACCTGATCTACCCGGTGCCGGATCCGGCATTCCCATTCCTGGGAGTCCACTTCACGCGGCGCGTGAGCGGCGAGGTCGAGGCGGGGCCCAACGCGGTGCTGGCGTTCGCGCGCGAGGGCTACGAGCGCTCGACGTGGTCGGCGCGCGACCTCGCCGAGACGCTCGCCTGGCCGGGTTTCCGGCGGCTCGCGCGCCGCTACCTCGGCTACGGCCTCGCCGAGTGGCGGCGCTCGCTGATCGAGCGCGCGTTCGCCGACGCGCTGCGCACGCTGCTGCCCGAGCTGCGCGACGAGGACCTGCGCCCGGCGCGCGCCGGCGTGCGCGCGCAGGCGCTCGGACGCGACGGCGCGCTGCTCGACGACTTCGCGTTCGCGCTGGCCCCGAGCCAGCTCCACGTGCTCAACGCGCCCTCGCCCGCGGCCACCGCGAGCCTGGCGATCGGCGAGTATGTCGCGATGCTGGCGCTCGGTGGCTCCTCAGAAAGGGCGCTGGCCCCGAGCCCGGGCGAAGCCTAGGATCCCGACACTCTCCGGCAGAACCGCCGCCGCGCGATCGCCCACCGAGGTCGCGGTGACATCCCCCGGGCGCGCCCCCGCAGTCCGCGAGTGCCACGGACAGGACGCGCACGCGCGCCGAACGGCGACCGGGCGATGCCTGTCGTTCCTCGGAGGCCGCCCCATGCGGACCGTCCCACTCCTTGTCCTCGCCCTCGCGTGCACCGGGTTCGCCAGCATCGCGAATGCCGCCCCGGTCGTCGTCCCCGACGACTACCCCACCATCCAGGCCGCGCTCGACGCGAACTGCGACAACATCCTGGTGAAAGGGGGCACCTACAACGAGACGGTTTCGATCACCCATGGAGTGACCCTCAGTGCCTGGTCGAGCACGTACTCCGATGCGGTGCCGATCGTCCTGCGACTCACGGGCTCGGTCTCGTCTGGGGGCGGGAGCGTCACCGTGCAGGGTTTGCACATCCTGCGCACAGCCTCGGTCTCGGCCTTCACGGGCTGCACCTTCCTGAACTGCCGCGCCGACTCCGGGCTCGTGTGCTACTCAGGTGGCGGCTTCACGAGCGTGAAGGGATGCACGGTGTTCGGATCGCTCACCGCGGCCGGGGGGTATGCGGGCGTCCACCTCAACACGGTCGTGGGGGGGACGCTGAAGGTGAATTCGAACGCTGGCACGTGCTCAGCCTCGGGCAACTACGTCATCGGATCTCCGGCGGCCGGGATCTCGATCGGCGACGACTGCTACGCGTCCGACAATCTGGTGAGAAACTGCGTCACCGGCATCGCAATGGGGGGCGGTTATTACTCCGGCGCGTCCGCGAACGTGATCGAGGACATCTCCGGCACGGGCATCGTCTCCGGCGTCTCCGGCTCCCGCTACGCCAACGCCTCCGTCGTCATGAGTAACGCCGTTCGGCGCTGCGGCGGCATCGGGATCCAGGCCTTCGGGGTCTCGCCCACGATCGACGGCAACACGGTCGACAGCACGGGATCCACCGGCATGGACCTGCAGGTGACCACCGACCACGTCGACAACAACACGGTCACGCGCGCGAACGGCGCCGGCATCGTTGCGATCACGCTGCCCGGCCACATGCGCGGCAACACGGTGCTGCACTGCGCGGGCGACGGGATCCGGGTCGGCCTGTGCTCGCTGACGGACCACAACGTGGTGGGTCACAACGCGGGCGCCGGCATCAAGCTCACGTCGGACAACCAGAGCCGCGTGCGGTCCAACACCAGCTTCTACAACCTGGGGCCGGGCTTCTCCATCAACTCGATCGACGCCACGACGGACTCGGTCGTCAACAACATCGGCTTCGGCAACCAGGTCGGCCTGCAGCAGGTGGGCCCCGGAATCGTCACGCTGCGCTGCAACGACTGGTTCGGCAATTCGGGTGGCGCCACCAGCGGCGTATCGCCCGGCGCGACGGACTTCGCGCTCGATCCGCTCTTCTGCAACGCGCCGGTGGACGTGGTGACGCTGGCGTCGACGTCCCCCGCCCTCAATCGCGCCGGCTGCGGGCTCGTCGGGGCGCTGGGCCAGGGCTGCGCGACGCCGACCGCGGCCACGAGCGAGCCGGTCCTGCGCCCGCAGCGACTGTTCGCCTACCCGCAGCCGAATCGCGGCGCCATGCGCTTCGCGTGGCAGCCGCTCGGCGAGCCGGCCACGCTCGAGGTGTTCGACGCGCAGGGCGCGCTCCGGTACGCGTGTGGCGTGGGCGACGGCGTCCGCGAGCTGGCGTGGGGGCGCACGGACACCGGCGGCCGAATGCTGCCCGCGGGCGTCTACTTCGCGCGGCTGCGATCCGGCTCGCGCGACCTGGCCGACTGCCGCGTCGTCGTGCTCGAGTGAGGACGCGTCATGTCGTCGGCTGCATCGCCGGGGAGGTGTGCCTAAGCGCGGCGCGCGCAACGCCA
>JBAIWU010000366.1:0-1982 GCA_037917155.1 Candidatus Eiseniibacteriota bacterium | reverse complement strand
AGCGCTCCGCCCCGCGTGGTCGCGCTCGGCAACAAGGTGATCTTCGTGGCGGACGACGGCGTGCACGGCCGGGAGATCTGGGCGAGCGACGGAACCGCGGCCGGCACGGTCATGCTCGCGGACTGCGACCCGGGCTCCGCCAGCGGCGTCAACTGGAACGACCCGATCGTCGCCTGCGCCGGCTACGTCTTCTTCAGCGCGACGAACCCGGTCACGTTCAACCACGAGGTCTGGCGCACGGACGGCACCCCGGGCGGCACGGCGTTGTTCGCCCCCGGCACGAGCGTCTACGCGATGGCGAGCGCGGGCTCGAAGCTGTTCGTCGAGGCGACCACGGACGTCTACTCGACGATCAGCCTGTTCGTCACGGACGGCACCGCCCCGCTCGCGGGGCCGCTCAACACGACCCTCTACCTGAGCGGCGACAACCTCGCGGGCCTGAACGGCCACGCCTATTTCCGGGGCGCGACCGACGTGAGCGGCTACGAGCTCTGCACCAGCGACGGTACGGTCGGCGGCACGCAGCTGCTGAAGGAGTTCGCGCCGGGCAGCGGGGGGTCGACCCCGCAGTGGTTCACGCAGGTGGGCAGCCGGCTCTTCTTCCACGCCACGGACGGCACGGGCTTCCAGCTCGGCTGCACCGACGGCACCGGGGCCGGCAGCCTGCTGCTCGGTCTCAAGATCCCGGGCATCGGCTTCGACGGCGCCCCCATCGTCGACGTCAACGGCGCGGCATACGCGATCGGCACCGACGCGGCCCACGGGATCGAGCTGTGGAGGAGCGACGGCACGGTCGCCGGCACGACGCTCGTGAAGGATGTCAACCCCGGCACCGCGAACGGGCTCGCGCAGACCGGGCTCTGCGCGCTCCGCGGCCGGGTGCTCTTCGGCGGCGACGACGGCGTGCACGGGCCCGAACCCTGGATCAGCGACGGCACCGCCGGAGGGACGCAGCTCCTCAAGGAGGTCCGGCCCGGCTCGCTCGGCTCGCTGCCGACGTCGTTCGCGGCGCTCGGGGGCGAGGCGTTCTTCTGCGCGGACGACAACACGAGCGTCGCCCCGTGGATCAGCGACGGGACGGTGGCGGGCACGTACCGGATCGCCGACATCTACCCGGGCAGCCCCTATCTCCAGTACGCGTTCACCTGGGCGAACAACCTCGTGTTCTTCGCGGGCGCCAGCGCGGCGACGTCCACCGCGATCACGCTGTGGGCGATCGGGAACGTCACCGGCGTGCCGCCGGCCGCGCCGGCGCCCGCAACGGGCCTCGCGCTCGCGGTGAGTGGAGCCAATCCGGCGCGCGGCGCCGCGACGATCGACTACGTGCTGCCCGCGGCCGGGCCGGCGAGACTGCGCGTGTGCGACGTCCAGGGACGCACGGTGGCGACGCTCGTGGACGGCGAGCTGGGGGCGGGCCGGCATCGCACGACGCTCGACGGCAGCTCGCTGGCGGGAGGGGTGTACTTCTGCCGGCTCAGCGCGTCGGGACGGACGCTGGAGCGGAAGCTCGTCGTGCTCCACTGACCGGCGGGACGCCGGCGACGCGTCACCGGGGCGCGCCGCCCTCGGCCGCCTGCACGGCGGCGGGCGGCGCGCCCAGCTCGCCCTCCCAGCGGGCGACGGCGCTCGTGGCGAGGCAGTTGCCGATCACGTTGAGCGACGTGCGGCCCATGTCCATGAGCTCGTCGATGCCGAGGATGATGAAGACGGGCTCGCTCGGCAGGTTGAACGACGCGACCGTGCCGAGGAGGATGACCAGCGCCGCGCGCGGGACCCCGGCCACCCCCTTGCTCGTGAGCATCAGCGTGAACACCAGCAGGAGCTGCTGTCCCAGGCCCATGTGGATCCCGGCGGCCTGCGCCACGAAGATCGCGGCCAGCGAGAGGTAGAGCGAGGTGCCGTCGAGGTTGAAGCTGTAGCCGGTCGGCATCACGAACGCCACGATCCGGCGCGGCACGCCGATCCGCTCCATGGCCTCCATC
>JBAIWU010000365.1:0-1755 GCA_037917155.1 Candidatus Eiseniibacteriota bacterium | reverse complement strand
GCAGCATCCCGATCTCGGGCGCGTACAGCTCCCGCACCATGACCATGTCCATGGTCGGCCCGGTGTCGCCCGCGTAGTAGATCCGCGTGCCGTCCTCCAGCGTGACCACGAAGCCAGCCTCGCCGCCGCCGTGCGGCCGTCCCGGCTCGTCGAACGACGACGAATGGGTCGCCTGCACCATGGTGAACGTGAGCCCGGCGACCGACAGGCTGCCGCCCTTGCCCATCGGATGGCACTTCTTCACGCACTTGGACTCGAGGTGCGTGTACACCTCGTAGGCGCACACGACGTCGCAGCCGGTGTCCTTCGCGATCGCGGGCACGTCCGACGCGTGGTCGCCGTGCGCGTGCGAGAGCGCGATGACATCGACCTTCGCGGGGTTCCTCCGGTCGGCGGGGCAGTTCGGGTTCTGCAGCCACGGGTCGAACAGCACCACCACGCCCGACTTCGTGACCAGCTCGAACGCGCTGTGCCCGAGCCAGGTGAGCTGGAAGCCACGGTTCCACACCTGCATGGTCCCTCCGGCGCCGGGCCGGCGGGGCGCCG
This sequence comes from Candidatus Eiseniibacteriota bacterium, assembly GCA_037917155.1. GTDB lineage: Bacteria > Eisenbacteria > RBG-16-71-46 > RBG-16-71-46 > RBG-16-71-46 > CAIXRL01. The sequence continues at coordinate 1,209 of JBAIWU010000365.1, read as the reverse complement.
CGCGCCTCGTCAGCGCGCCGCTTCCACCCCGGCCTCGGCGATCTCCTCGAGCCGCGCGGTGAAGTGGCGCAGCACGGGCGCCTCCCACGTGATCCGCAGGCCGCGCAGCCGTTCGCGCCCGCGGAAGAGCTGGATCACCGACTCGGCCACGTAGCGCATGTGCTCGGTCGTGTAGACGCGGCGCGGCACCGCGAGCCGCACGAGCTCGAGCTTCGGATACACGATCTCGCCGGTCGCGGGATCGGGCTGCGCGAACATCAGGCTGCCCACCTCGACCGCGCGGATGCCGTAGTCGCGGTAGAGCGCCACCACCAGCGCCTGTCCCGGGAATTGCGACTGGGGCACGTGCGGCAGGAAGCGCCTGGCGTCCACGTACACCGCGTGGCCGCCGACCGGCTTCACGATCGGCACGCCCGCCGCGTCCAGCATCTCGCCGAGTTGCGCCACCTGGCCGATGCGGAACGCCAGGTAGTCCTCGTTCAGCACCTCGCGCAGCCCGCGCGCGATCGCCTCGAGGTCCCGCCCCGCGAGGCCGCCGTAGGTCGGGAAGCCCTCGATCAGGATGAGCAGGTTCGTCACCCGCTGCGCCCAGTCGCCGTCGTTCAGCGCCAGGAAGCCGCCGATGTTGACGAGCCCATCCTTCTTGGCGCTCATCGTGCAGCCATCGCCCAGGGCGAACAGCTCCTTCGCGATCTCGGCGACGCTGCGGTTCGCCTGCCCGCTCTCGCGCTGCTGGATGAAGTAGCAGTTCTCCGCGAAGCGGCAGGCGTCGAAGATGAGCGGCACGCGGTGGCGGTTGCACACCTCGCGCACCGCGCGGACGTTCGCGAGCGAGACCGGCTGGCCGCCGCCGGAGTTGTTGGTCACCGTGATCATGACCAGCGGCACGTGCGGCCGCTTCTCGGCGAGCAGCCGGTCCAGCTTCCCCGGGTCGAGGTTGCCCTTGAACGGGTGCGCGGAGACCGGGTCGAGCCCCTCGTCCACGACCAGGTCCAGCGCCTCGGCCCCCTGGTGCTGCACGTTCGCGCGGGTCGTGTCGAAGTGGATGTTGTTCGGGACGATATCGCCGGCCTTGAGCACGGTCGAGAACAGCAGGTTCTCGGCCACCCGGCCCTGGTGGGTCGGGATCACGTGCCGGTAGCCGAAGATCTCCCGGACCGTTTGCTCGAAGTGATAGAAGTTCCGGCTGCCCGCGTAGGACTCGTCGCC
>JBAIWU010000364.1:0-1774 GCA_037917155.1 Candidatus Eiseniibacteriota bacterium | reverse complement strand
GACAGGTAGGCGGGGTCGTGCCAGACGACCATGGTGCACTTCGCGGACCCGTGCGCGCGGAAGTCGTCCGCCAGCCACAACCGCTGGGGCGAGCCCGGGGCCCACGCGATGTCCTTGGTGTTGACCGTGTTCAGCACGATGACGTGCCACGTGCCGAGGTCGAAGCTGTACCAGCCCTCGCCCGCGGTGCCGGCCCGCGCGCCGAAGTAATCGAAGAAGCCCTGCGCCGTGCTCGACGAATCGAGCTCGTGGGTGCCGACGACCGGATAGGTGCGGTCCCTGAACCGCCCCCACGAGCGATCGTAGCAGCCCTGGTAATCCGCGAGCCGGCCGTACGGCAGCGCGTTGTCACCGAGCGCGACGACGGCCGCGCCGGGCAGGCTGTCCACGATTTCGGCCGTGAGCTCCGCGGTGGTGTTGCTGCAGCTTGCGATGTTGCCCGCGGCGACGAGTGTCGCCGACGGTACGGTATCGATCACGCTTGCCGTCGTATCCGGCCGCGTCGGCTGGAGTGCCGTGTGCCTGCTGCTGCACGCGGTCACCGCCAGCGCGATGAGCGCAATGAGTCCAATACTCGAAACAGCTCGAACTGACGTCATCCCGTCCCCCCTCCGGTACTCCACGTGACCGCCGCGGCGTCAACGCGTGGCCACCGATTCCTCCACCAGCCCGGCGCCAGGCGCCGGAGCAGTTGCCGCGACCCGTCGCGGCCCGAGCCGGCCGACGCCGGCACCTACGAGCGGCATGGGATCGTCCCACGCGAACGCGCTGATCGCGTCGCAGCGGGCCACCCACGCCAGCCACTTGTGCGGCGGCACGCCGAGCCGGCGCGCCGCCTTCCAGTCCAGCCACGGCTTCACCAACGTCGCGCCCGGCTTCGCCGCCGGCGCGTCGCGCCGCGGCACGCCGAGCAGGTCGTCCATCACCAGCGCCGGGATGTTGAGGCCGGCCGCCGCGGCCAGGTGCAGCCACAGCGTGCACCGCGCGTTCACCTCGAGCAGCACCAGCGAGCCGTCGGGCGCGCGCTTGAAGTCCAGCTTCGCGAGGCCGCGCAGCTTGAGGCGGCGTACCACGTCGCGGCCCTTCGCCGCCACGTCGGGCGCGTCGCTGATCGTCAGGGCGCAGCTGTCGCCGTATTCGAGCGGCCAGGTGCGGATCTTCCGGCCGGTGAACTCCGCGGCCGTGTGGCCGCGCTCGTCCACGTACACGTGGTAGCTCTCGATGCGGGTCTCGGGGCCGGGCACCAGCGACTGCACCAGCACCGGCAGCCCGGTGGCCGCGAGCGCGGGCCACAGCGCGGCCAGCGCCGCCTGGTCGTCGACCCGGAGCGCCTTGCGTCCGCCCGACAGCGCCATCCACCGCGACGCCTTGCGCAGCGGCTTGACGATCGCGGGCCACGCGACGCCGGCGGCGTCCGCCGGATTCTGCCGCGCGGGATCGAGCACGGCGGCCGGCGCGACCGGCAGCTTGAGCTTGCGCGCCAGCGCCTGGAAGCGGCCCTTGTCGGCGAGATCTTCGACGAGACCGGCGTCGGGCACGACGAACCGGAACGCCTGGCGCAGCTGGTCGCGATGGCGCGAGACGAACACCAGCGCGGCATCGTCCTCGTAGAACAGCACCGGCGGCTCCGCCTGCGCCTGCCCATAGGCCACCAGCCGCTCCACCAGCGAGTCCGGCGCCTGCACGGGGTCGATCCACGGGAGCGTGCCGCGGACGGCGCGCGAGTACCGCGCCGCCTGGCCTTCGGGGGCCAGCAGTGTGGTTGCGATGCCAC
>JBAIWU010000363.1:0-12092 GCA_037917155.1 Candidatus Eiseniibacteriota bacterium | reverse complement strand
CCGTCGTGCGGCTCGTGAACCTGATGATCGCCGAGGCCATCGACCAGCGCGCGAGCGACATCCACGTCGAGCCCGCGCGCGACCGCGTCACCGTGCGCTTCCGCATCGACGGCGTGCTGCACGAGGTCATGAAGCCGCCCAAGAACCTGCAGATGGCGATCGTGTCGCGCATCAAGGTGCTCGCCGACCTCGATATCGCGGTGCGGCTGCTGCCGCAGGACGGGCGCCTGACCGTGCACATGGCTGACCGCGAGGTCGACATGCGCGTCTCGACCCTGCCCACGTCCCACGGCGAGAAGGTCGTGATTCGCCTGTTCGACAAGAGCGCGTTCGAGCGGCAGATCCTGAACCTCGGCCTCGAGGGCGAGTCGCTCGCCGCGTTCCGCCGCGTGATCCGCCAGCCGTACGGCATGATCCTCATCTCGGGGCCCACCGGCAGCGGCAAGACGACGACCCTCTACTCGGCGCTGCAGGACATTCGCAGCGTCCATCGCAACCTGGTCACGGTCGAGGACCCCATCGAGTACCACATCGACGGGGTGACGCAGGTGCATGCGAACGCGAAGGTCGGCCTGACGTTCGCGCGCGCGCTGCGCTCGATCCTGCGGCAGGACCCCGACGTCATCATGATCGGCGAGATCCGCGACACCGAGACCGCCGACATCGCGGTCAAGAGCGCGCTCACGGGGCACCTCGTGTTCTCGACCGTGCATGCCAACGACGCGCCCGGCACGCTCACGCGCCTCGTCGACATGGGCCTGCCGCGCTACCTCGTGGGCTCGGCCATGTCCATGGTGATGGCGCAGCGGCTCGTGCGCCGCATCTGCGAGCGCTGCCGGGAGCCGTTCCGCCCCGAGCCCGAGCAGCTCGCGCCGCTGGGCGACGACGGCGACCTGCTGAGCGGGCACACGCTGCACCGCGGCCGCGGCTGCATCGCCTGCAAGCAGACGGGCTACTCGGGCCGCGTGGCGCTGTTCGAGGTGCTCGAGCTCAGCCGCCCCATCCGGCGCATGGTGCTCGACGGCCTCAACGAGGACGAGATCCGCAAGCGCGCGCTCGCGACGGGCTTCCTGACGCTCCGCAAGGCCGGCATCCGCAAGATCCTCGACGGCACGACGACGATCGAGGAGGTACGCGCGGCCACCCTCGGGGACGCCGACTGATGCCCAACTACTACTACCGGGCCCGGGACGCGAGCGGCCGCGCGCACGAGGGCATCGAGGTCGCCCAGAGCGAGGACGAGGTCCTGCGCTCGCTCGCTGGCATGCAGCTGACGCCCGTGTTCATCGAGGCGCGCGCGACGGCCGTCGCGGGCGAGGCGGGCGCGGGCCCGTTCGCGCCCCTCGTGCTCCAGGTGCGCGCGGCCCTGCGGCGCACGCGCCACGGGGTGCAGGCGGGCTCGGTGGCGCTCTTCGCCCGCCAGCTCTCGACGATGATCTCGGCCGGCCTGCCGCTGGTGCGCTCGTTGCGATCGATCGCGCGCGATCATCACGACCCGCGGCTGGCCGCGGTCCTCGACGTGGTCGCGGACGACGTGCAGAAGGGCGACGCGCTGGGCACCGCACTGGCCCGCCACCCGCACGTGTTCGACGACGTCTTCGTGAGCCTCGTCCAGACGGGCGAGGTGAGCGGCACGCTGGACAAGGTCATGGACCACACTGCCGCCTACCTCGAGCGGGCCGAGGCGCTCCGGCTCAAGGTCGAGGCGGCCCTGCGCTATCCGATCTTCGTCATGACGTTCGCCGTGCTGGTCTTCCTCGCCATGCTGTTCAAGATCGTGCCGATGTTCTCGGCGATCTATGCCCGGTTCAAGGTCCAGCTCCCCCTGCCCACGCGCGTCCTGCTGGCCCTGAGCCACGAGGCCGCGAGCCATGCCCTGCTCTGGCTTGGCGTTGGCGTGCTGGCCTGGGTCGCGTTCGGCTACTGGGCGCGCACGGACCGGGGGCGGCTGGCGGTGGACCGGGCCAAGCTGAACTTGCCCCTCTTCGGCCCCCTCGTCCGCATGTATGCTATTACCAAGTTCGCCCGGACCCTCGGGATCCTGTCCGAGAGCGGCACCCACATCCTGGGCGCCCTCAAGGTCATGCGCCCCGTACCCGGGAACAAGGTCCTGGAACGCGGCATCGACGACGTGCGCGCGCAGGTCGAGGAAGGCATCTCGCTCTCGCGCGCCATGACCGACGCGGGCGTGTTCCCGGACATGCTGGTGCAGATGACCGCCACCGGCGAGGAGACCGGCCGGCTCGACCAGATGCTGATGCGCACCGCCGACTTCTACGAGCAGCGCGTGTCCGCGAAGGTCGAGGGCCTCTCGTCGCTGGTCGAGCCGATCGCCATCGTCGTGCTCGGCGCGGTCGTCGGGATGATGCTGGTGGCGCTGTACCTGCCGATCTTCAACCTCGGTCAGGCGATGCGCTCGGGTATGGTCGGGCACTGATTTCCCCCGGACCGGGTTCCGGAAGGTCGCCGGAAGCCGGCCGCTTCCCACGCAGGCTCGCAGGAGGAAGGCGCACATGAAGGGCTTCAAGCAGCTCGAACGCGGGTTCACGCTCATGGAACTGATGGTCGTGATCGTGATCGTCGCCATCCTGGCCGCGGTGGCCGTCCCCCTCTACATCAACTACGTCAACGACGCCCGCATGACCGAGGCCAAGGGCGCCATCGGCGCGATCGTGACGGCCGAGCAGACCTACTACCAGCAGTACGGCCGGTACGCCGAGGACCACTGGCCGAGCACAGGGTCCGGGCACGTGCTCAACTGCGACCTGTCGCAGACGACCGGGAACTGGCGGTTCGACGTGCTGGCGGCGGACAGCACCTTCACGGCGACCGCGACGGGCAGCGACACGTCGTCCAACGGCGCGTACCACGGCCTTGTGGTGGTCTACGACTACTCCCACGCCACGGGAGGGCGGTTCCACTAGGAATGACCGACGTCCTTCTCCACGAGCCCGCCTCCGACAACCCTGCGCGCCGCGGCATCCGCGACGCGCGGGGTTTCTCGCTGATGGAGGCCATCGTCGCGACGGTCATCGCCGTGCTCGCCGCGATCGGGCTCGCGTACACCTTCGGGATCGGCCGCGGCAACATCAACCGCTTCGAGGCCGCCCGGCTGGCGGACGCGCGCGCGCAGGGACGCATGGAGTTCCTCAACGTGCTCATGGAGTCCCAGCCGGCGAGCGAGAGCCTGCTCGTGGGCGTGCACCCGGCGACGCCCGTGCCGTTCTACTACCACGGGTTGCAGGTCGGCACCGAGTACTGGCGCGTCGACGCGGCGCCCGATTCCGTGCCCGCCGCGGTGCGCGGACAGATGTCCCTGCTCACCGTGGAGGTGGCCTGGTCCCTGGGCGGGCTGCGCGACACCGCCCGCTACTCGCGCGTGTTCGGGCGCTGACCATGAACGGGCGAACCGGGGAATCGGGCTTCACGCTCACCGAGATGACGGTGGTCATCGTCCTCGCCGCCGTGGTGATGACCGGGCTCGTCGTCTTCTACCTCAACTCGCAGGCGCTGTGGCTCGAGGGCTCCGCCCAGGCGGTCACGCAGCGCGAGCTCACGCTGGCCCTCCACGAGATCGGCCAGCACGCCCGCAGCGCCGCGAGCGCGATCCCGAGCGGCGACGCGCACCTCGACCGCCGGATCGACTTCTTCAACGTCAACAACGACCCGGACTCCACGTTCGGGTACTGGCTCGCGGACTCGACCCTCCATTCGGGCTACCCGTACGCGAGCGACGCGACGCGGCACGACCTCGGCCCGGTGATGCAGTCCCGGGTCACGGTGTTCGCGGTGGGCGCGGATTCGCGGATCGTCTCCGTCGACTCGCTGGGCGCGCTCACCCCGCAGGGCAGCGCCCTCGTCGTCTCCACGAGCGTCGCGCTCATGAACCGGTCGATCCCATGAGCCTCCGTTCCGGCAACAGGGGCTTCGTGCTCATCGGCGTGATCATCTTCGTGCTCGCGCTGAGCATCCTCGGAATGTCGCTCTACGCCGTGTCCGGCTACGAGGCGGCGTTCCTCGGCCAGTCGCACGACGACAACGGGGCGCTCTACTCGGCGCAGGGCGGGCTGGACATGGTGCGCGAGCTCCTCGCGGTGCCGCCCTACCGCATGGCGATCGCGCACAGCATCGAGGACACGCTCGGCATCGTGTCCGCCCGCGCCTGGCAGCGGATGCCCGGCGGCGCGATCAACGACACGGGCGTCGTCGATTTCGCGAGCGACAGCGCCGTGACGGTCGTCGTGACGGCCCGGGCCGGAAGCCAGAGCCGTCAGATCCAGGCGAGCTACCTGCCCCACTTCCAGCGGGACTTCTACCGGCGGCTGTTCACGCTCTCGGGGACCAGCCTGCGCATCTGGCCGCCCCAGTGGTGGCCGGGCAGCGTGTACATCGACTGGCTGACGGGCACGACCTCCGCAACCGTCGAGATGGGGCCGGACACGCCGGTGCTCCAGCACAGCGCGGACCAGTCATGGACGTCGCGAGTGATCTGGGACGCGACGCCGTCGGTGGGCGTGGACACGATCCCGGCGCCGGATGTCTCCGGGTACTACGCCAGCCATCCCACCGCGTACGCCGCCGTCGAGGCGCCGAACGGCACCGGCCATTCGCTCACGTTCACCGCGCACACCGCGGGCACCATCGGCTACTACCGCTCCCCGCAGCCCGCCGGCGACTACAGCTACTACGAGAGCGGCAGCACGCTCGACCTGTACGTGGAGGGCACGGTGGTCTGGGAGCTGCCGCTCGGGTTCCGGTGCGACGGCGTCACGACGGTGCATTCCGTCGGTGGCCCGGCCACGCTCGTCATCGTGGGCTCGCCGAACCTCAACCGCGTCAGCGCCTACTCGGATCCATACATCGGCCTCTGGTTCTTCAGCGGCCTCAACGTCCAGAGCGGCGTGTCGGTCGTCCTCGCGAGCGACGGCCAGGTCAACGTCGAGCGCAACAACAGCGCTTACGGGAACGTCGTCCAGAGCGCCTCGGCGCTGGCCGTCTACTGCCCGTCCGTCTTTCTCGGCGGACCCGTGAACGGACGGAGCGTCTTCGACCATCCCGAGTCGATGGACGCGATCATCGCCGACCTCGAGTCCGCGGACGCGCTGCCGCAGCCGCGGAACGCCGCTCCGCAGGGGTTCACGATGGTCCGGGGTAGCTGGCAAGACACCACGCCTTGAAGTACAACTCCCCCACATGAACGTCGGCCTGCGTGCCCGCCCGTGGGCGGGTCTCGACCTCGGCGAGTACAGCATCAAGCTGCTGGCGCTGCAGCCGGGCGTGAGCGGGGCGCGCCATTTCGTCGCGGAGGTGCCGGTCGCCAAGGCGGCGGAGGAAGGGCCGCTTCCGCCCGAGCCGGCGGCGCGCCTGATCGACGAGTGCCTCTCGCTGGCCGGTCTCACCCCGCGCTCGCTCGCGGGGGTCACGCTGGGCATCTCCAGCTCCGACGTGATCGTCAAGCAGGTCCAGCTCCCGCTCATGGACGACGCCGAGGTGGCCGGCGCGCTGCGGTTCGAGGCCCGCAAGCACCTGCCGTTCGACCCCGCCACCTGCGTGATCGACTACCAGGTGCTGGGGCGGCTGCCGTCCGAGAAGCGCCTCGAGGTGCTCCTCGCCGCCGTCCCGCTGCCCCGTCTCGAGCGCGTGCTCGCCCCGCTCAAGGTGCTGGGCGTGCAGGCGGACATCGTCGATGCGGCGCCGCTCGCGCTGACGAACGCCCTGTCCCGGGGCGCCGAGCGCGACACCGAGGCGCGCGTGATGCTCGACTTCGGCCACCAGGGCTCCTGGCTCACGCTCTACCAGCGCGGCGCGCCCTACTTCTCGCGCCGGCTCGACTTCGGCGGCCTGCGCGTCTCGCAGGGGATCGCGCGCGCCCTGCGCGTGCCGCTCGAGGAGGCCGAGGAATGGAAGCTGGAGGCCGGCGCCGACGATCCCAGCCTGCGCGTCGAGCCCGACTCGCCCGAGATGCTGGCGGTGCACGAGACCCTGCTCGGGCTGGTCGACGAGCTTCGCCGCTCGTTCGCGTTCTATCGCACCCTCGCGCCGCTGCCCGATCCGTTCTCGCTCTGGCTCTCGGGCAGCACGGCCCGCCTGCCGGGGCTCGCCGGCCAGGTCTCCCAGCTCCTCGACGTGCCCACGTTCGTGTTCGACCCGCTCGACGCCCTCGGCGCCGACCATCGCACGACGGCGCCGCCGGGGGGCCCGCAGTTCGCCCAGGCCTACGGCCTCGCCCTGAGGGCCGCGTGAACACGGTCTTCACCATCAACTTCCGCCGCGAGGCGTTCCTGCGCGAGAAGGCGAAGACGCGCCGGCGCGCGGTCGCGCTCGGTCTCTGGGTGCTCTACTTCGGGGCGTTCGGCATCCTGCTCGGCCTGTACGGACTGAACATGGGTGCGCTCTCCCGGCGGACCGCGTTCGTCGAGCGGCAGACCGAGCGCTTCCGCAACCTCGGCGGCTCCGGCGACTGGCGGCCGAGCCGGACCGACGCGGCCGAGGTCGAGCGCCACGTGCGCAACCCGCGCCTCTGGCGCGATCGGCTGGCCCGCCTGCCGCAGCTGCTGCCGCCCAACGCGCGCCTGAGCTCGCTCCAGTTCAACCCCGACAACGTCGCGGGCACTCCGGACGCCAAGCTGGTCATCTCCGGCGTCATGCGCAGTGCCGCGAGTGACGACCGCATCCAGCAGGTGATGTCGTTCGTCAACCGGCTCGCGCGCGATTCCGTGTTCGCGCCGGGCTACCAGCACATCCGCCTCGTCACCACGCGTGCCGCCTCCGGCAGTGACGGCGCCGAGTTCGTGATCGAGTGCCGCTGATGGATCCCGTCCTCGCCGCCCGCTTGCGCCGCCAGTGGCCGCTGATGCTGGCCGCGGTCGTGGCCGCGCTGTCGGTGCTCGTGCACGCGCTGCTGTTCCGGCCCGCGGCCGCCCGCTACCGCGCGGCCATCGCGGAGGCCGGGACGCTCGGGCTCGTCGTGGACCCGGCGCGGCCCGCCTACCGGCCGCCGCTTCCGGTGCGGGTGTTCACGCTGATCATGGGCAACTCGATGCCGCCCGCCGAAGCCGACCAGCGCAGCCAGTCCGGCACGCTCGGAGCGGAGCTGGCGCAGACCCTCTCGACGATGGCGGGCCGGCGCGGGCTCGAGATCGTGGTCGCGGAGCCGGGCGTGGCGACGTCGCAGGCCGGCAGCATCGAGGTGCGGGCCCACCTGCACCTCCGGGGCAGCTACCCGGCATTCGTCGGGCTGGTGGACGACCTCGCGCACAGCGACCGGCTCTGGGCGATCGAGCGCTTCACGATCACGCCCCTGGCCCCGGGCCGCGACGACTTCGATGTGTGGATGGCTGGCTGCGTGCTCCGGCGCACGGGAGGCGGCTCGTGAAGCGTGACCTCGGAACGTTGCTGACCGCGGTGGTGGCGCTGGCGTTCTTCGCCGTCGTCACGGCCCAGACGGTCGAGGCGCTGCACGCGAGCGGCGCGTGGAGCGGGATCTGGCGTTCTGGAGGCTCTGGCGCCGTCCCCGCGACCGCCGACCCCTTCGGGCCCCTGGCCGATCTCCTGCAGCATCCGCAGCCCGTGGTCGCACCCGAGGCGCTGCGTGACCCGTTCGCGCTGGGCGCGGCGCCGGTCGCCATCTCGAAGGCGAAGCCCGTGCCGAGGAAGCCGGTCGCGCCGCCCCCGCCCCCGAAGCCCGTGCTCACCGCGATCGTGTGGGACAACGATCCGCGCGCGATCGTGCACTGGCAGGGCCGCGACTGGACCATCCGTGCGGGCGGGCTCTTCGACGAGTTCCAGGTCCTCGCCATCACGCGCACCCAGGTGACGCTGAGCCGCGGCAGCGAGACCATCGTCCTTCAACGCAGGCCTCAAGGAGACTGACGCGTGAACTGGAAGCGACTGATCGTGATCCCCGCCGTGGCGGCGTTCCTCGCGGCGGGGCTGGGCGCGGCGCCCGCCGACTCGCTGTCGCCGGGCCGGACGGTGAGCCTCGACGCGGACGACGCCAACCTGCCGGCGGTGCTCAAGATCCTCGCCGAGAAGGGCGACCTCAACATCATCACCGGCCCGGGCGTGTCCGCGGGCAAGATCACGATCCACATGAAGGACGTGCCGATCGAGCAGGCCGTCAACCTCGTCGTGCGCGCCGCCGGGCTCGCCTACGAGCGCATCGGCAACTCGATTCTCGTCGCCGACTCCAAGTCGTTGCGCGAGGAGACCGGCCTGTCCTCGTACGTCGTGAGCCTCAAGTTCGCGGACGCGAACAACGTCAAGGCCGCGCTCAGGGGCCTGACCGACCAGATCGAGGTCGACCGCGGCGGCAACCGGCTCATCATCGTCACGAGCCCGCGCGTCATCTCCGAGATCGAGGAGGTCGTCGCGATCATGGACCGGCCCGCGCGCCAGGTCATGCTCGAGGCGCGCATCGTCGAGGTGTCCACCGACGACGCCAAGAAGTACGGCGTCGACTGGGACCTGCTGAACCGGCAGGGCATGGTCTTCGTCGAGGGCAACTACACCTCGATCTCCGGCACGTTCACGGACGCCACCAAGCTCGGCAACCTGCAGATGGTGCCCAACCCGCCCGGGACGAAGGACATCTTCAAGCTGCAGAACTTCTCGCGCCTGCCGCAGACGTTCCCCGCGTTCCTCGACCTGATGATCCAGAACGGCAATGCCCGCGTGCTCGCGAGCCCCAGGCTGGCGACGCTAAACGGCCAGCCCGCGTCCATCCTGGTCGGCGAGCGCATCCCGTACGAGGTGAGCCAGACCGTGTTCGCCGGCAGCGCCGCGGCGCCGACGATCTCGATCCAGCGCGAGGAGGTCGGCATCAAGCTCTCCGTCACGCCGCTCATCAACGCCGACGGCTGGATCACGACCACGATCGAGCCCGAGGTCAGCTCGGTGATCGGCTTCACCGGCACGAACAACGACCTGCCGGAGGTCGCGACGCGCCAGGCGTCGACGACCGTGCGCATGCGCGACAGCAGCTCGGTGATCATCGGCGGCCTGCTCAACACGCAGGAGACGACCAACGAGACGCGCGTGCCGATCCTCGGTGACCTCCCGCTCCTGGGGACGCTGTTCCGTCACACGTCGAAGACGTCGCGCAAGACCGACCTCGTGATCGAGGTCACGCCCATCATCCTGCCCGAGCAGCGGTGACGCCGGTGCGGCGCGTGCGGCGCGTTCAGAACCCGGGGACGCCCCGCACGTGCATGACGCCCGCGATCCAGCCGACCCACTGCCCGACCGCGACCGTGAGTGCCACGGTGACCAGCCCCAGCCCCGCGGTGGACAACCACGGCACGCGCTGCCGGGTCTGGTACAGGTGCCAGATGAGCGCCGGGACGACCGCGCCCTTGACGGCCACGAACAGCAGCCAGTGGTGCTGGACCAGCACGGCGAGCAGCGGATTGCCCTCCCGGTTACCGAGCCCGTGGATGCCGACGGTGGTACCGAAGAGGTCGCAGCTGTTGGCGAGGATCGCGAGAACGAAGAGCGTGCGCATGTCGAAGGGTGGATGGAGTCGCTTCGCGCGGCCCGCGGCCGCAATTCTGGCAGACGCGCGCGACCGCGGCCACGGCGTCGTGGCGCCGGGAGCGCGCGCATGAGCCCCGACGGGGTCATCGGCACCTGCGTCACGGTTCTTGGGCTCGTCATGGGAAGCGCCGTGACGGCGCTGTCCTGGCGCCTGCCGCGCGGCGAGTCCTGGGTGCGCGGCCGCTCGAAGTGTCCCGGCTGCGGACACGCGCTCGGCGTCGCCGACCTGGCCCCGGTGCTCTCGTGGCTCGCGAGCCACGGCCGCTGCCGCCACTGCGGCGCCCGCGTCCCGGTCCGCTACCCGCTCATCGAGCTGCTCTGCGGCGCATGGGCGCTGCTCGCGTGGCGGCACACCGGCCTCGTGCCGGCGTACCCGTTCGTCGCGCTCTGGGGCTTCCTGCTGGTGGCGCTCGTGTGGGTCGACCTCGACGCGCAGCTCCTGCCCGACGCGCTCACGCTGCCCGGCACGCTGTTCGCCCTCGCGGCCGCGTTCCTCGGCCACGCGCTGCGCGACGCGATGTGGGGCATGATCGCCGGCGCGGGGCTGCTGTGGCTCGTCGCCGTGCTCTATTTCCGCGTGCGCAAGGTCGAGGGCATGGGCTTCGGCGACGTCAAGCTCGCCGCCATGTTCGGCGCGCTCCTGGGCCCCGGCCTGGCGCTGCTCGCCATCCTGCTGGGCGCCTTCGCCGGCAGCCTCGTCGGCGTCGCCCTCATGGCGCGCGGCCGCGGCACCATGAAGACCGCCCTGCCCTTCGGCGTCTTCCTCGCCCCCGCCGCGATGATCGCCTACCTCTGGGGCCAGGGCTGGCTCGACGCCTACGCCAGGCTCCTGAAGCACGGCTAGCGAGCGCCGGAGCGAGATTCGCAGCCGCGTCGGGCGCGACCAGACATCGAGTCGGGCAGCTCTGGCGCGCGCGAAGGAGCCAGGGACGGCGGTCGCGCGCGCCAGCGCAACGACGAGGACCGCAGGATGCGGTCCGAGGAGTGGTGCCCGACTCGATGTCTGGTCGCGCCCGACGCGGCTCTCGACGACCCATGCGCGACACGCGCTCGCCGGACCTGCGCCGGAACCCGCCCAACCCGCGCCCGTCGCCGTCCGCGTTGACCCGCCCGCGCCGCATCGGCAGACTGCCGCGGACCTTCTGGAGGCCCCATGATCCGCTCGCGCATCGCCGGCATCGCCTTCCACGTGCCCCCGCGCGTCGTCACGAACCACGACCTCGAGGCGCTCATGGACACGAGCGATGCGTGGATCGTCGAGCGCACCGGCATCCGCGAGCGCCACTTCGCCGAGGACGGCCTCGGCTCCGCGGCGCTGGGCGTGGAGGCCGCGCGGCGCGCGCTCGCGGACGCCGGGCGCACCCCGGCGGACGTCGACTTCGTCGTCTTCGCCACGACCACGCCCGACTGGATGTTCCCCGGCAACGGCGTGATCGTGCAGCAGGCGCTCGGGCTCGGGCAGGTCGGCGCCCTCGACGTGCGCAACGCGTGCAGCGGCTTCGTGTACGCGCTCAGCGTCGCGGACGCGTTCATCCGGCTCGGCCGCTACCGCTGCGTGCTGGTCATCGGCGCCGAGGTGCAGAGCACCGGCATCGACCTGTCGACCGCCGGGCGCGACATGGCCGTGCTGTTCGGCGACGGCGCCGGGGCGGCCGTGCTCGAGCCGTGCGACGACGGGCGCGGCATCCTCTCGTGGGCGCTGCACAGCGACGGCTCGGGCGCGCGCGAGCTCTGGTGCGAGGCGCCGTCGTCGGCCGTGCGCGGGCGCATCACGCCACAGATGATGGCCGAGCGCCGCCACCTGCCCTCGATGAACGGGCGCCAGGTCTTCAAGAACGCGACCACGCGCTTCCCCGAGGTGATCCACGAAGTGCTGCGCGAGGCCGGACACACGCTCGAGGAGGTCGCGCTCGTCGTGCCGCACCAGGCCAACCGCCGCATCGGCGACGCGGTCGCCGAGAGGCTCGGCCTGCCGCCGGAGAAGGTGTTCCAGAACATCGATCGCTACGGCAACACGACCGCCGCCAGCATCCCGATCGCGCTCACCGAGGCGAGGGCGGCCGGCCTCGTGAAGCCGGGCGACCTCGTCGTCCTCGCCGCCTTCGGCGCCGGGTTCGCCTGGGCCGGATGCGCCATCCGCTGGTGAAGGAGATCCGCATGACCCCGCTACGGTTCCGCGCGCCCGCGCTGGCGGCCGCGCTGCTCGCGCTCGCCGCGGCGAACGCGCTCGCGTCGACGCAGTTCCTGCGCCGCCCCGACGTCCACGGCGACATGGTCGTGTTCACGAGCGAGGGCGACCTGTGGCTCGGCTCGATCGCCGCCCGCACCGCGACGCGCATCACCACCGACGAGGGCGCGGAGGGCCCGGCGTTCTTCTCGCCCGACGGCCGGCAGATCGCGTTCGCCGCGCAGTACGACGGCGGCAACGACGTGTACGTGATGGACGTGGGCGGCGGCATCCCGCGCCGGATCACGTGGGACCCGGTGGGCGCGCGGCCGCTGGGCTGGAGCGCGGACGGGCGCGAAGTGCTGTTCCGCTCGCAGCGCTGGAACACCAC
>JBAIWU010000362.1:0-1888 GCA_037917155.1 Candidatus Eiseniibacteriota bacterium | reverse complement strand
CTCGACGATCGAGCCGTCGCGCGCGCGCAACGCGAACTCCGCGGTCGCCGTGCCGGTTTCACGGAGCTGCCGGAAGGCCTGCTCGGCCGCTGGAAGTGCGTCGACGGCGATGAACTGGGCGAACTGGCCGCCGAGGAGGTCGGGCCGGGAAACGGCGAGCATCCGGCAGATGCTGTCGTTGGCGTCCCCGCACCGCCCCTCGGCGCCAACCAGGGCGATGCCGTCCGCCATCGTCTCGAAGAGGACCCGGGAGCGGGCGTTGAGGACGCGGGCATTGTCCTCGGCCCCCCGCCGTTCCGCTTCCGCCCGGCGAAGGCGCAGCAGCGCGTTGACGGTGGCGAGCAGTTCCTCCGGCTCGACAGGATCGAGCAGGTAACCGTCCGCGCCGCAGTCGAGCCCGCGCGAGCGGGCCCCTGCGTCGGTCATGGTCGCCGACATCAGCAGCACCATGATCGCTGCCGACCCGGGGTCGTCCTTGATCCGCCGACACACCTCGAGGCCGTCGATGTCGGGCAGGTGAACGTCGAGCAGGATGATGTCGGGGCGGACCGCGATCACCTGCGCGATCGCGTCCTCGCCGTTCTGGGCCTCGACGACGTGGAACCCGGCCCGCCGCAGGATCTCGCGCCGGCGGTACAACTCTGGCGGGTAGTCATCGACGCTGAGGACGATGGCTGGCATGGTTGTAAAGGGCGGCCCGGCCGTCCCGGCCGCGAATCTTCGGTTGCGTGGTTGTGGTGACCCGTTTCCAGAATACGTGTTTGGCGGCGGGCCGGCAAGGGCAGACGCGCGCCGAACGCGCGTAAGCTCGAGCTCATCAGGTGGCGGGCGCCGCGTTCGGTGCCTGCCCGGTTGCGGTCCACCAGCCGCGGGCCCAGTAGTAGCCGCGCCCCAGGAACTCATACACGGCCCATCTGCTGTTCTCCAGCGCCGCAGCGGAGGGGAGGAGCATCGTCCTCGCGTGCAAGGGCTGCGTCGAGCGGTAGGCGGACGCCGAAGGGACAGGGTCGAGGCCCACCTCGTGGAAGGCGCCGAGCGCGCGCGGCATGTGTTGCGGCGTCGTCACGAGGATGAAGCGCGAGACACCCCGCTGGCGTAGCAGGGCGCCGACGTCGACGGCCTGCTGCCGCGTGTTGCGCGACTGGTCCTCGTCGACGATGCGATCCGGCGGGACGCCGAGCTGCTCGAGCGCCGCCCGCACGAGCGCCGCCTCCGGCGTCCGCTGCATCGGATCGACGATCCCCCCGGACGCGACGACCCACCGCGGTGTCGCCAGCCTGTAGAGCCGCGCGCCCTCGAGGGCGTTGTAGACGGATTCCGCTTTCGCGGCCGCCAGTGCCTCACCTCGTGCCTGGTAGACATCGGCCCCATTGCTGAGGACGACGATCGCGGCCACCTGCGGGATCGAGCCGGCCTGGAGCCAGCCGGCGCGGGAGAGGGAGGAGACCAGGATGTCCGAGCAGAGGGGCGAGGCCAGGGCCCAGTAGACGATGGCGACGAGGGTCAGCCAGCGACGGCCCCAGCGGCGGGCGGTATCACCGGCGTACAGGAGGCCGACGCCGACGGCCACTGCGGTGACGAGGAACGGCGTGGTTCCGGGCAGCAGCCATGCCTTGAGTGCCGCTTCGAGAGACGTCAGCATCGGTCGGTGTCACGCCTCGCTGGCAGAGCGCGCGCGACCCACACGGCGGGCGCGCAAGGTTCGTTCGACGGCTGGCGACCTCTGCGGTGGAACACTGCGACGGGTTGGGGCGCGGCAATCCGCGGGACAGGACAACGAGAGGGACGGAGGAAACGAGGCGCGGCCTCGCTTCCCCCGCCTATGTAAACGGCTTCACACGATCGGGTGTCCGACGCCCGTCGAGTTGGGGCGCCAAATGACCGACGT
>JBAIWU010000361.1:0-3013 GCA_037917155.1 Candidatus Eiseniibacteriota bacterium | reverse complement strand
CCCGCATGAGCCAGCGTCCCGTCCGAGTCCGGATCGCGCCCAGCCCCACCGGCCACTGCCACGTGGGCACCGCGCGCACCGCCCTCTACAACCTCCTGTTCGCGCGCCAGCACGGCGGCGCGTTCATCCTGCGCATCGACGACACGGACGCGCGCCGCTCGACGCAGGCCTCCGAGGCCGGCGTGCTCGAGGGGCTCGCGTGGCTCGGGCTCGCGTGGGACGAGGGCCCCGACGTGGGCGGTCCCGCCGGCCCCTACCGCCAGTCGGAGCGGCTCGCGAGCTACCAGGCGGCCGCGCGACGGCTGCTCGACGAGGGCAGGGCGCACCACTGCTTCTGCGTGCAGGAGGAGGCCGCACCCGGCGAAACGGCCGCGCTGGCCCGCCGGACCGACCCGTGCGCGTCGATCCCGCGCGAGGAGGCGGAGCGTCGCGTCGCGTCCGGCGAGCGCGCCGCGGTGCGCCTGCGCATCCCGCCGCGCGAGTTCCGCTACGTGGACCTGCTGCGCGGGCCCATCACGCAGGACATGTCGCTCGGGGGCGACCGCATCATCATGAAGGCGGACGGCCTGCCCGTGTACAGCTTCGCGACCGTAGTCGACGACGACGGCATGCGCATCTCCCACGTGCTGCGCAGCGCCGAGCACATCAGCAACACGTTCTTCCAGCTCGCCGTCTACGACGCGCTGGGCCTCGAGCCCCCCGAGTTCGCGCACTTCTCGCTGCTCCTGAACCCGGACGGCTCCAAGATCAGCAAGCGCGCCGGCGCGGTCTACGTGGGCGACTTCCGCGACCAGGGGCTGCTGCCGGAGGCCGTGCTCAACCACGTCGCGCTCGCGGGCTGGAACCCGGGCACGGAGCAGGAGATCTTCTCGCTCGCCGAGCTGCAGCGGGCGTTCTCGATCGAGCGCTGCGCGATCGCGAACGCGGTGTTCGACCACGCCAAGCTGCACTGGATGAACGGCTGGTACATCCGCAACCTCCAGCGCGACGACCTCGCGGGCCGCGTGACGCCGTTCCTCGAGCGGGCCGGCCTGCTCGCGGCCCCGGCCGCCGCGCGCGACCCGCGCCACCTCGCCGACCTCGCGGCCCTCGTGCAGGAGGGCCTGAAGACGCTGGCCGAGGCGCCCGACGCGCTCGAGTTCTTCTTCCGCACGCCCGAGCCCGCTCGCGCCGTCGAGTTGCTGCAGACGAACAAGTTCGCCAAGAAGCACACCCTGGCCGAGATCGGCGCCGCGTTCGACGACGTCCTGCCGCCGCTGGCGGGGCTCGCGGGCTCGCGCTGGAGGTCCCCGGAGATCGAGGCCGTGCTGGGCGCCGAGCTCGAGAAGCTCGGCTGGAAGAAGGGCGAGCTGCTGATGGCGATCCGCATCGCGGCCTGCGGACGCGAGGCCACGCCGTCGCTCTTCCACACGCTCGAGTACCTCGGCGCCGGGCCGGCGCTCGAGCGGATGCGGGCGGTGCGCGCGCTGCTGCCGTCGGCCTGAGCGCCCCGCGCCGTGCCCCGCGCGGGGCGCGGCGCCTTACGCGCGGCGCCAGCGGCGGTTGCGCGAGGCGCGCTCTCCCGCCGGGAACTCGCGCGCGTCGGTGCTGTGGATTCCATGACGCGACCTAGCACGCCGTATGCGTCCGCTCTCCGCGCGGCCGATCGCCATTGACCCGCACCGTCCCGGTCGTAGACTCGGGACTGGCAGGCGGAGAAGGAGGCGCACGATGGCACAGTCGATCGATGCGATCATCGACAGGCAGTTCCGTCGTTGGGAGCTGGAGCGGAACATCGGGCGCCGCCCCGAGATGCACGAGTCGCATCCCGCCGTCCACCCGCTCATCACGATCTCGCGCGAGCACGGCAGTCCGGGCAGCGCGATCGCGGCGAGCCTCGCCGACCGGTTCGGCTACACGCTCCTGCAGCGTGACGTGATCGATCGCATGTGCCAGTCGACCGGGTACTCGCGCCGGTTGCTCGAGGCGCTCGACGAGCGGTCCCGCTCGCAGATGGCGACCTGGTTCGACTCGATGGTGGGCGGCCTGTACTTCGATTCGACCGACTACGTGCGGGCGCTGTTCACGACGCTGTACTCGATCGCCCGCCTGGGCGGCGTCGTGATCGTGGGGCGCGGCGCCAACTTCATCGTCGGACCCGAGCGTGGCTTCCACGTCCGCGTGGTGGCCCCGCGCGAGGAACGCATCCGCGCGATCGCGGAACGAAAGGGGATATCGGTGCGCGACGCGGCGCACGAGGTGGCGACCCGGGATCACGAGCGGGCCGAGTTCGTACGGCGCTTGTTCCACCGTTCGGCCGACGACCCGCTGGCGTACGATCTCGTGGTGAACGCGTCCGGGGTGGCTCCCCGAGCCGTTGCCGAGTGGCTGGCACAAGCCGCCCGACTGAAGTTCGAGCGACTGCGGCCGCTCGAGGCCCCCGCGCACTGAGTCACGCGGCCCTTGTCCCTGGCCCCGCCGGACCCGCCCGAAAGGGCGTCGCGCCGGCGGGGCACTTCGTTGCGCTCCGCGCGCCGCGGGGGCGGCAGGACGCGCCGCGGCGCGCTCAGGCGCGCGTGCCGGGGGCCGCCTGCGCCGCGACCGCGCCCGAGTCGAGCAGGTCGCGCACGGCGGCGAGCAGCCGCGCGATCGGGTCCGGCTTCGCGATGAACGACGTGCGCCCGCCGGCGGTGGCCTCCGGCCCCATGCCCTCGCGCGTGTAGCCGCTGCCGTAGAGCACCGGCAGCGCCGGCGCGTCGCGGCGCAGCGACGCGACGACGTCGGCGCCCGAGAGCCCGCCGGGCATCACCATGTCGACCAGCGCGAGCCGGATCTCGTCGCGGTGCCGCGTCCACACCTCGAGCGCCGCCGGGCCGTCGGTCGCCTCGAACACGTGGTAGCCGGCGCGCTCGAGCGCGGTCGCGATCGCGTCCCGGACGTCGGTGTCGTCCTCGACGAGGAGGATGGTCTTGATCGCCGCCTCGCGGCCCGTCAATGCCAGCATGGGACGAGTCGGGCGCGTCGCAAACTGCAT
>JBAIWU010000360.1:0-5359 GCA_037917155.1 Candidatus Eiseniibacteriota bacterium | reverse complement strand
AGAGCCGGCCGGTCGCCTCGCTGAACTCGTTCGCGATCACGCTGGCCATGGTGGCGCCCGGCGAGAGCAGCGAGGCGGAGATGCGGTTCGTGTTGCCGATGACCATGGTGACGGCCATCGTCTCGCCGAGCGCGCGCCCGAGCGCGAGGATCACCGCGCCGAGGATGCCCGGGCGCGCCGCGTCGAGCGTCACGCCGAGCGCCTCGGCGCGCGTCGCGCCGAGCGCCAGCGCCGCCTCGGGCAGCGCGCGCGGCATCGTCTGCAGGATCTCGCGCGAGATCGCGGTCACGGTCGGCACGACCATGATCGCGAGCACGATACCGGCGTTGAGCATCCCGAGGCCGAAGGGGAAGCCCTGGAACAGGGGCAGGAATCCGAGGTGCGCGATCAGCCAGGGCTCCACGAAGGTGCGCAGCCAGGGCGCGAGCACGAACACGCCCCAGATGCCGTAGACGATGCTGGGGATCGAGGCGAGCAGCTCGATCACGAACGACACGACCTCGCGCACGAGGGGCGGCGCGATCTCGGCGAGGAACGTCGCCGCGCCGACGCCCACCGGCACGGCCATGAGCATCGCGAGCGCCGAGGTGACCAGCGTGCCGTAGAGGTAGGGCAGCGCGCCGTAGTGGTCCGCGACGGGGTCCCAGTCCGTGCCCGTGAGGAAGCGCAGGCCGTACGCCTGCATCGCCGGCCCCGCGCCGCGCACGCACTCCGACACGACGAGCCCGACCACGACCAGCACGAGCGCGCCCAGCGCGGCGAGCAGGCCGCGGTAGAGATCGTCCGCGCGAGCGCCGCCGCGCCGGGCCGCGCGCGGCGAGGCGGCGGTCCACGGCGTCACCACGCCGGCGCGCGGCGGGTTCATCGCGGCGCCCCCGGGGCCCGGCGCGCGGTCACTTCCCGGGCACCAGCCGGCGGCCGCCCGCGGAGAGGAGCGCGAGGTTCGACTCGTCGACCTTGACGACCGCCGCCGGAAGCTTCGCGTAGAGCAGGTCGTCGGCGTACCCCTGGCCGTCGTGGATCGCCCAGCGGATGAAGTCCGCGAGCGCCTTCGCGCGCGCCGGGTCCTTCGCGTCCTGCACCACGAGCAGGAACGTCAGCCCGGCGATCGGGTACGCCTCCGGCGCCGGCGAGTTGACGATCGGCGTCCGCACGTCCTTCGCGAGCAGCGGCGCGGCGCCCTCGACCGCGGCCGTGGTCGACGCGAGCGTCGCCTCGACGAACCTCCCGGCCTTGTTGCGCAGCAGCGCGAACGGCAGCTGGTTCTGCTTCGCGTACGCGAGCTCGACGTAGCCGATCGCGCCCGGCGTCTGGTGCACGACTCCGGAGACGCCGTCGTTCCCCTTGCCGCCCACGCCCGAGGGCCAGCTCACGGCCGTGCCCGCGCCGACCAGCTCCTTCCACTCGCCGCTCACCGCCGCGAGGTAGCTGGTGAAGATGTTCGTCGTGCCGCTGCCGTCCGAGCGGTGCACCGCGAGGATTGGCGCCGCCGGCAGCGCGACGCCCGGGTTCACCGCGGCGATGCGCTTGTCGTTCCACGCCGAGATGCGGCCCAGGTAGATGCCGGCCACCAGCTCGGGCGTGAGCCGGAGCGTGCCGGCGAATCCGGGCAGGTTGTAGGCGAGGACCACCGCGCCGGCGACGGTGGGGAAGTGCACGATCCGGCGCGGCATCTCCTTGAGCTGCGCGTCCGAGAGCGCGGCGTCGCTCCCGCCGAAATCCACCGTGCCGGCCTTGACCTGCTGGATGCCGGCGCCGCTGCCGATCGGCTGGTAGTTGATCGCGACGTTCGTCTTCTGCCTGTAGACGTCGAACCACTTCGAGTAGATCGGGTACGGGAACGTCGCGCCCGCGCCCGTGAGCGTCTGCGCGCCGGCCGTGCCGGCGGCCAGCGCGGCCGCGAGCGCCAGGGCGAGGGCGCGCTGCGTGAGGATCGGTCTCATCGGATTCGGCTCCTGCGAGAGTGGGGATGAGGGGTCGGAACGCCGGCGGGGGCCGGGATCAGGGCTTCGCGAACTTCCAGAAGAACGTCACGCGCGCCTGCAGGTCGTGGTGCGGCGGCACGACCCCGGTGCCCACGGCGTGGTACTGCATCGACTCGAGGTTGGGCATGACGTGCACGTCCTTCATCGGCTGCCAGTCGACGCCGGCGATCCACAGCCGCTGGTCGACGCGGTCGGCGGCGTTCACGTCGGGCTGCCAGAAGTCGACGCGGGCGAAGCCGGCGAGCGTGGCGCTCGGGGCGTAGCGCGCGAACACCGAATGCGCGCGCGCCGTCGTGAACGGACCGGGCGTCCTGTGCGAGACCTGCTCCAGGGCCTCGTACCCGATCGCGCCGCGCGGCAGGTCCCAGCCCGCGAACACCTTGTACGTGGCCCGGTCCCTCGCGTTGAAGACGTTCTCGTAGTCCACGTACGGCTCCAGCCGCCAGTCGCGCCAGTGCAGGGGCAGCGCGAGGTAGGCGCGCTTGTCGCGGTTCGTCTCGGGCTTCTGCCCGTTCCCGTCGCCCAGCATCGCCGAGTAGCCGACGACGTGGTTCGGATCGGCGAAACCCTTGAGCTCGAGTCCCAGGTCCGCCGCGGACGCCAGCCCGCGGAAGTCGGCGACCGTCTTCTCGATCGAGCGGTAGGCCCAGTAGTCCTCGGAGTTCTCCCACATGGGCGTCTGGACCAGGCCGAAGAAGAGGTCGGCGCGCGGCAGCACGTTGCGCGCCTGCATGTACGCGGCCTTCACCGCGACGCCGATCTTGCCGTCGGAGGTGAGCGACTTGCTGTCGGCCTCGAGGCGGAAGCGCGTCGAGTAGCGGACGGAGAGGTCGTTGTCGACCTGGAAGTAGACGCGGCGGAGCTGGGCGCCGTTGAGGTCGCGGCCGATCACCTTCTTGCCGTCGATGTTCACCTGCCCCGAATCGTTGCCGCTCGCATCGTACGCGTGGCGCGGGTCGCCCGCGAGGTTGTCGTAGAGATCGGCGAAGACGTAACCGCTGATCCTCCCGCGCGGGTAGTCGGGCGGGGTGGGGTTCACGGTGCCGGTCTGCGCGACGGCGGCGGAAGCGATCGCGAGCAGCAGGGCCAGCGTGGGCAGCGCGGTGGCGGTGGCTCTCATGTCATCTCCTGGCGTCGGGGGAGTCGCTGCGGGTTGCCGGGGGCGCGACGGCTCCGGCGGTGTCCGGCCGCGGGTCGGCCTGCGGCGGCAATGTGACGGCGACCGCGTTGCGGCCACGGGGCCGCGCCGTTTCCGGGCCGTTAATACGCACGTCCCTCCCGCAGCGCCAGCCGCTCGCGCCGCGTGAGGAGGGCGCGGCGGCGCGCCTCCGACATGGCGTCCTCGTAGTCGAGCCCGGCCGCGAGCAGCGCGCCCGCCCAGCTGCCCCAGAGCCGGCGCGCGCGGGCGTAGAGCGCCGGTCGGTCGAGGTGGACGCGGTACAGCGCGCGCTCGCCGGCAACCTGCCGGATCTCGTCGAGCACCTGCTCGGGCGATACGAGCGGCGGGCGCCCGCGCCGACGCGCCGCGGGCCTCGGGGCGGGATCGAGCGGGCCGCGGTCGCGCGCGAGCGCGTACGGCAGGGGGCGCGGCATGGTGCGAAGCGTCGACGACATCGCGTCACCTCGGCGATGGGGTCCGATCGGGCGCGGACGGCGCGTCCGCGCGTGACGGGCCGATCATGGCCGGGGGCGTGTTACCGCCGCGTGAACGCCGCGTGAAAGCGGCCTTACGAATGCCGCCCCGCCGGAGGGCGCAGGCTCAGCCGAGCGGCAGCTCGAAGCGGAACGTGCTGCCGGCGCCCGGCGTGCTCGTGGCCGTGACCTCGCCGCCGTGCAGCGCCAGCACGTGCTTCACAATCGAGAGGCCCAGCCCCGTTCCGCCCTTCTCCCGCGAGCGCGCCTTGTCGACGCGGTAGAAGCGCTCGAACACGCGCGGCAGGTCGTCGGCCGGGATGCCCGGGCCGGTGTCGGCCACCTCGCACCACGCGCGGCCGCCCTCGCGGCCGGCGCGGAGCGTCACGCCGCCCTTCTCGGTGTACTTGATCGCGTTGTCGAGCAGGTTCGCGACCACCTGCTCGATCCGGGCGCGGTCGGCGTCCAGCGTCACCGGCGGGCCCGCCTCGAGAACGAGCGCGAGCCCGGCCCCCGCCGCGCGCTCGCGCGCGCCGGCCACCTGCCGTGCGAGCAGCTCGCGCAGGTCGAAGCGCTCGCGTCGCAGCTCCGCCTCGGGTCGCTCGAGCTGCGCGAGCGTCAGGAGGTCGTCCACGAGCGCCTGCAGGCGGTCGGCCTGGTCCTTGATCACGCGCACGAAGCCCTCGCGGCGCGCGGCATCCTCGAGCCCGCCGTCGAGCAGCGTCTCGGCGTAGCCCCGCAGCGACGTGAGCGGCGTGCGCAGCTCGTGCGAGACGTTGGCGACGAAGTCCTGGCGCATGCGGTGCACCGCCTCGGCCTCGGTCAGGTCGTGCAGCACGAGCAGCACCGCGCCCTCCGTGTCGAGCGGCGTCGCCGTCGCGCGCACGAAGCGCGGCCGCGGCGACCACAGCCGCAGGTCGGCCTCGAGCAGCCGGCGCTCGTCGCGCGCGCGCCGCAGCAGGTCGTCCACCTCCGGCACGCGCGCCCAGTCGGCGAACGGCGTGCCCGGCGGCGCCGGGCGCGGCGCGCCGAGGATCGACGCGAGGCTGTGGTTGCAGCGCACGACGCGTCCCTCGGCGTCGAAGAGCGCGACGCCGTCCGACATGTGGGCGAGGATGTGCTCGCGCTCGTCGCGCTCGGCGGCCAGCGCGTCGAGCCGGGCGCGCAGCTCGCCGGACATGCGGTTGAGCGCCGCGCCGAGCCGGCCCAGCTCGTCGTCCGGGCGCTCGGGCGCGCGCGCCGTGGCGTCGCCCTCGCCGACGCGGCGCGCCACCGCCTGCAGCGCCGCGACGCGCGCGACGTGGCGGCCGCTCATCCAGTACAGGAGCGCGAACGTGGCGACCAGCGTGATCGCGGCCGCCACCAGCGACAGCCGCAACAGCGCCGCGCCGAGACCGCGCACGATCGCGAGCGGCTCCGCGACGCGCACGATCGCGTACGGCGCGGGCGCGTCGGCGGGCACCGCGACGTACTGCAGGTCGAGGCCGAGGCTGCGGCTGTGGCGCACGGCGCTGCCCTCGCGGCCGGCGAGCGCCGCCCGCACCTCGGGCCGCCCGCCGTGGTTCTCGAGCGTCGTCGCGTCGGCGCGCGAGTCCGCGACCACCGTGCCGTCGGCGGCGATGAGCGTGATGCGGTAGCCGGTCGCGGAGTCCGCCGCGCTCGCGGCGGGCGTCCACCGGCCGGCGCGCGCGGCCGGGTCGCTGACGAGGAACCGCGCGACCTCGTGCGCGGTGCGCGCGAGC
>JBAIWU010000359.1:0-1837 GCA_037917155.1 Candidatus Eiseniibacteriota bacterium | reverse complement strand
GCCGCGCGACGAGGCTGCCGGGCTTCTCGCCGGTCAGGATGGCCAGGAGCCACGGCCCCGGGCGCGCCAGCAGCAAGCCGGCGAACGCCAGCAGTCCGGCCACCGCCGCGGGCAGCGACATCGGGTTGACCGTCGCGCTCGGCGCGAGGAGCGTCCCCACTCCGTAACCGTAGCCGAGCAGCGTCACGCAGGAGACGATGCCCACCAGCGCGATCAGGTGCTGCGCCGGCCGCAGTCCGCGCCGCGTCCGCACGTCGAGCAGGAGCAGCGACAGGCCGATCAGCAGGAAGTTCAGCGCCGTGTTGGGCGCGACGCGCCCCGGACTGACCGTGCCAGCCGTGCCGGGGGGCTCGGCGATGAGAAGCTGGTCGATGCCCAGGTCCCACCGCAGCAGATTCTCCGCCAGCGCGAGCAGCCCCAGCGCCGCCACCACCGCCGCGCACGCCCACGCAGCCCAGCGGCTCGCGCGAGCCCCGGCCCGCGCGGGCTGCAGGAGCCACAGCGCGAGGCCGCTCAGCATGAACGCCACGGCGGCGTTCACCTTCATGGAGATCAGGTCGGGCTGGACGCTCTTGAGGAACGGGACGTCGAGGACCCAGCCGAGCAGGGCGGCGGCGCCGATGACGAAGACGGCGACTGCCGCGGCGGCGGACGAGGCGCCGGGCGGAACCGCGAGCGGCCGCCAGGTCCACCATCTCCCCAGCGAGCGCGAAAGCCAGCCTTCGCTCATGCGTCGCTCATTCCGCAGCCGCTCCGGCTCGAGCTGAAAAGCGGATTCGCGTCGGTCGTGACCGTGAGGGCAGCATTCTAGCGACGCTCTCCGGCCCCCGCTATGGGGAAGGAATCGCGTCGCGCGGGGGACGGCTGCGGTCCGCGCGCGATCCCAGAACAGGCCGCCGATCATAGCACACCCGGGGGTTGGCGGGGCAAGCGGGGCGTCACCGCGCGAGTGCGGTCGAGAATGAGAACCGAGGGAGGAGGGGAGCGCGCGGAGCTGCGGAAGCGGACGCTGAGATCCGCGGCGCCCGGCAGCTCGTCAGGCCGCGCTCGGCAGCATCCCCAGCACGAAGTAGACGAGCCCGACTGCTCCCACCGCCAGCCCGAAGATCCACATCGGTTTCTTCTTGAGCAACGCCGCGACCGAGGACATCAGGATGGCGATCTGGAGGAAGATCACCGCCATGCCGAAGGTTCGAGAGTGCGACTGGGCGTGATCGCGCCGGGCCTCGAGCATCCGCGCTTCCTGCTGGATCTGCGTCTTCTCGCCGTCGTACCTCGCGATCTGCTTGTCATAATCTCCCGCGAGATCGCGGTAGATGCCGAGCGTCCGGGACGGCCAGGTGTCCGCGTTGGCCTTGATCTGGGTCTCCAGCTCGTCCTTCTGGACCTCGTACAGGTAGCTCTTGATGCTCTTGGACTGGAAGTAGGACCACTGGTTGGCCGCCTGCGTCTGGCTCAGCACGGCGCGCGTTGAGTACGAGCTGCCTCGGAACGAGGAGAGCGTGGCGCACACGGCGAGCACCACCGTCGACAGCGCCAGTTGGTTCAGCCAGGGTTCCTTCCTGTCCTCAGCCATCGTGCCTCCCGATCGTGCTCCGATCTCGCGCCGCACAGCCCGGCGGCGTCCGCGCGCCGGGCCGACGGACCGTGCTGGGAATCGGAGGAAGTTCGGTGACGAGGGGCGCTGTTGTCAACCGCGCCGGAGCCCGCCCGAAGGCAGTCCGGCCGGGGGGACGGCGCTCCCTAGAATGCCACGCCGAGCCGCATGCCGGCCGCGAGCGCGTTGGCGCCGCCGCCGCCGGGCCGGACGATGTACTGGACGTCCGGCTGCACCGAC
>JBAIWU010000358.1:0-6263 GCA_037917155.1 Candidatus Eiseniibacteriota bacterium | reverse complement strand
CCCGCCCCCCGCGACGCCGGTCCGACCTACGGACGCGGTACGACCTGCAGCGCGCCCACCGGCTTCCACGTCGGGTCCGGCTCGAGCACGACGGCGACGAACAGCTCGTCGCCGCCGGGCCTGCCGGCGACGCCCTGCTTCTTCATCTCCGCCTGCACCTGCTCCGGCGAGAGCTGGTAGAGGCCGCCGCTGACCGCGTCGACCGCCAGCCCGATCAGCCCGCCGAACACGAGGTTGCCCCAGACCCAGCCGCTCACCTTCTTCGAGATCGTCATCTCGTACGGAACGTAGCCGTCGAGCTCGAGCCGAACGACGTGCGACGAGTTCCGGGACAGCTTGCAGATGACGGGTGTGTCGCCCGTCGGCACGCGGTCCACGAGGACCTTCGCGCTCGAGGGCGTGCTGCTGATCGAAACCTGCTGCGTGGTGCCGTGCATGATCGTCGCGCAGCTCGCGACGAGCAGCGCGAGCGCGCCTCCGCCCATCAGGCCCACGAGAGCGAGGACCCAGGCGTTCGTTGCCCGTGGCTTCACGGTTCACCTCCGACCGGGAAAGGGTGGCCACGGCGCGGGCCCCCGGCAGCCCGCGCCCCGGAGATCTACTGGCTCGCCAGGAACGGAGCCGGCGGCTTCACGCCGGAGTCGACCCACGTCACGAGCGCGTCGAACGCGGATCCGATCTCCGCACTGGTGAACGCTTCGTCGTGCCCGAAGCGGTTGAAGTCGAACTGCAGGAGCCGGTCGAGCGAGCCGGCGGCCGTCACCCGCTGGTTCAGGATCTGCTCGTGCTCCCAGGGCACCCGCGGGTCGTATCGCGTGTGCAGCGTGAGCAGCGGCCGGCGCAGCACGCCGTCCGGCTCGTAGTGCTGGCGGAAGAGGTTCACGGCGTCCGGCGTCATCGTGTAGCGCGGGATGCTGGCGTTGATCCACGCCAGCGTCGGCGCGGGCACGACGTCGCTGACATACACCGCGTCGTGGTTGTCGTAGGGCATGTGCCCGTGCGCCCGCTCGACAGCGTCCTCCATGCCGTACCAGTGGAAGCCCAACGTGTAGACCACCGACGTCGCCAGCTCGTTGCCGTTCCTTCCGGCGACGCGCATGCCGCCCTGGCGGTGGGTCATCGCGACCACCCCGAACAAGCTCTGGTTGTGCGTGATGCAGTCCACGACCGAGTCCGAGGGGAACATCCGGTTGGGGGGATCAGTGAACGTCCCCATCAACTTCCATGGCATGACCAGGTTCCAGAGCAGACGCACGTCACCGACGTAGTTGAACTCTGCCTGCGCGCCGCCCAGCGGACTGCTCACCGTAAGGGCGCCCGCGTACTGCGCGGGGAAGTTGTGCAGCAGCTCGGCGCCGACGAGCCCGCCGAACGAGAGACCGATAAGGAAGATGCGCCTGGGTGCCGCCACGCGTGAGGTGAACAGCCCCGCGAGCTGATGCACCTGGATGACGCCCTCGGCCTCCGCGAAGCCATTCTCCGAGATGCTGGTGGCCGCCACCGCGGCGTGGCGTGCGAGGAGCTGGTCGCGGACGCCCGGATAGGCGCCACCGGGAAGCGCCACGGGCTCCTGGGGCATCGAGTAGCCGTGCGCGTACAGCACGAGATCGCCATTCCAGTCCTCGGGCACGTCGATCGCGTACAGGGCCCCGGGGCCGATCTCGCCCTCGAGGTGCGTCGCGGCGGCGGGCGACGCGAGCGGGTGACGGACGGCCTGGGCGGTCGTGCCGGTCCGCTCGAGCACCGGCGAGAGCGGTGTCTGCTTCTTGCTGCAGCCGGTCGCCGCGACGAGGGCGACGAGCAGCAGCGCTGCCAACGCTGTGTACTTGAACCTCATGGGTATCCCCACTTCGACCGGGCATCCTTGCCCCATGGGGCGGTCGATGGCGCGGATTCCAGATCCGCGGCCAGCCCGCCGGCCTTCGTGGCACGCCTCGAACACGGGGGAGTCACTTGTCGCGACGGCAGCCGGGCCATCGCGCA
Organism: Candidatus Eiseniibacteriota bacterium; assembly: GCA_037917155.1. Classification (GTDB taxonomy): domain Bacteria; phylum Eisenbacteria; class RBG-16-71-46; order RBG-16-71-46; family RBG-16-71-46; genus CAIXRL01. Next base: position 4,280 of record JBAIWU010000358.1, on the reverse strand, counting down.
CTTCGCGTCGGGCTGGGACGGGCGCACCTCCGTGCGTATCGGAAGCGCGACGCCGGGGGAGGGGTTGTGGGGGATCTCTCGTCGGCTGGGGCGGACTCTACACCCGCGGTCCAGCGCGACCGTGCCGCATCCGGTTCGCCCGCAAGGAAATGGGCCCGCGGGCGTCCGGACGTTGCGGCACTGATCGTTGGGGCGCGCGGGGCCGATGTCCTATACTGGAAACCGTTCACCGAGGCCCCTGTGAGGCCTCCCGTTCCACCCGACGGCCCTGTGTGCCGTCGCTTCCGGAAAGGACGCGTCATGAACGCACCTGCCCGTGATGCTTTCGGGGCACGCGCCACGCTGCCCACGCCCGCCGGCCCCGTCACGATCCACCGCCTCGACGCGCTGGCCCGCTCCCTCTCCGTCTCGCTCGACGCGCTGCCGTATTCCATCCGCGTCATGCTCGAGGCCGCGCTGCGCACCTGCGACGGCTACCAGGTCACGCAGGACGACGTGAAGCGGCTCGCCGCGTGGTCCCCGGCAGGCGCCGAGCCGGTCGAGCTGCCGTTCAAGCCCGCTCGCGTGATCCTGCAGGACTTCACCGGCGTCCCCTGCGTCGTCGATCTCGCGGCCATGCGGGACGCGGTCGCGCGCCTCGGCGCGGACCCGAAGCGGATCAACCCGCTCGTTCCGGTCGACCTCGTGATCGACCATTCCGTGCAGGTCGACGTGTTCGGCAACACGCTCGCGCTCGAGCGCAACGCCGAGATCGAGTTCGAGCGCAACCGCGAGCGCTACGAGTTCCTGCGCTGGGGCCAGAAGGCGTTCTCGAACTTCCGTGTCGTGCCGCCCGCGACGGGCATCGTGCACCAGGTGAACCTCGAGTACCTCGCGCGCGGCGTGCTCACGTCGACGGCGGGCGGCGAGACGGTCGCCTATCCCGACTCGCTCGTGGGCACCGACTCGCACACGACGATGATCAACGGGCTCGGCGTCGTGGGCTGGGGCGTGGGCGGCATCGAGGCCGAGGCCGTCATGCTCGGCCAGCCGCTCTACCTGCTGACGCCGCAGGTCGTGGGCTTCAAGCTCACCGGGCGCCTGCGCGACGGCGTCACCGCCACGGACCTCGTGCTCACGGTCACGCAGATGCTGCGCAGGAAGGGCGTGGTCGACAAATTCGTGGAGTTCTTCGGGCCCGGCCTGTCGGCGATGTCGCTGCCCGATCGCGCGACGATCGCGAACATGGCCCCCGAGTACGGCGCCACGATGGGCTTCTTCCCGGTGGACGCCGAGACGCTGCGCTACCTCGAGCGCACGGGGCGCGGCGACGCCGCGAAGCTGGCCGAGGCCTACTGCAAGGAGCAGGGCCTGTTCCGCACCGACGCGTCGCCCGACCCGGCATTCACGGACACGCTGGAGCTGGACCTGGGCGACGTCGAGGCGTCGCTCGCCGGCCCGAAGCGCCCGCAGGACCGCGTGCCGCTGCGCGAGATGCGCGCGAGCTTCCGCAAGGGCCTCGTGGCGCCGGTCAAGGAGCGCGGCTTCGGCCTCGCCGAAACAGACGTGGCACGCACGGTGGAGGTCAGGGACGGCGTCGGGGGCGCGATCGGCCACGGCGCGGTCGTCATCGCCGCCATCACCTCGTGCACGAACACGTCGAACCCATCCGTGATGATCGGGGCGGGCCTGCTCGCGAAGAAGGCCGCGGCGAAGGGGCTCAAGGCGAAGCCGTTCGTCAAGACGAGCCTCGCGCCGGGCTCGAAGGTGGTCACCGACTACCTCGCGGCCTCGGGCACGCTCGCGTCGCTGGAGGCGCTGGGCTTCAACGTCGTCGGGTACGGTTGCACGACGTGCATCGGGAACTCGGGCCCGCTGCCCGAGCCGGTGGCGAAGGCCGTCGAGGAGGGCAAGCTCGTCGCGGCCGCGGTGCTCTCGGGCAACCGCAACTTCGAGGGTCGCGTGCACCCGCACGTGCGCGCGAACTACCTCGCCTCGCCGCCGCTCGTCGTGGCGTACGCGCTCGCGGGTCGCGTCGACGTCGACTTCGACAAGGACGCGCTCGGCCACGGTGCGGACGGCAGGCCGGTCTACCTCCGCGACGTCTGGCCGACGCAGCAGGAGGTCGCGGACGCGGTCGCGGCCAGCGTGCGCCCGGAGATGTTCGCGAAGAGCTACGGCAACGTGTTCGACGGCAACCCGAAGTGGAACGCCATCCCCGTGGGCGGGGGCGAGCGCTATGCGTGGGACGCGAAGTCGACGTACATCCACGAGCCGCCCTTCTTCCAGGGCCTCACCATGGAGCCGAAGCTCATCCCGGACGTGAAGGGCGCCCGCGTGCTCGTCATGGTCGGCGACTCGGTCACGACCGACCACATCTCGCCGGCCGGCGACATCGCGCTCGCGAGCCCCGCGGGCAAGTTCCTCGCCGAGCGCGGGATCGAGAAGAGGGACTTCAACTCGTACGGCTCGCGTCGCGGCAACGACCTCGTCATGGTGCGCGGCACGTTCGCGAACATCCGGCTCAAGAACCTGCTCGTGCCCGGCAGCGAGGGCAACGTCACGGTGCACTTCCCGAGCGGCCAGCAGATGCCCATCTTCGACGCGAGCGAGAGGTACCAGGCTGCCGGCACGCCGCTCGTCGTGCTCGCGGGCAAGGAGTACGGCACCGGCAGCTCGCGCGACTGGGCGGCCAAGGGCACGCTGCTGCTGGGCGTGAAGGCCGTGCTCGCCGAGAGCTTCGAGCGCATCCACCGCTCGAACCTCGTGGGCATGGGCATCCTGCCGCTCGTCTACGAGCCGGGCCAGACGGCCGAGTCGCTGGGCCTGACCGGCCGCGAGACGTTCGACATCTCGGGGCTCGCAGGCTCGCTCGCGCCGCGCCAGAAGGTGAAGGTCCGCGCCACGCGCGAGGACGGCTCGGTGGTGGAGTTCACCGCCATCGCCCGCCTCGACACGCCCGTCGACGTGGACTACTACCGCAACGGCGGCATCCTGCAGACCGTGCTGCGGAACCTCGCGAGGAGCTGAGGGCGGGCACGGCCGGACGGCCGCGGCGCGTGGCGCGCCGCGGCCAACACCCCCGTGGGAGGTTCCCGATGGCGAGGATCGAGCAGCGCCTCGAGGCGATGGGGCTCGTGCTGCCGCCGCCCATGCAGGCGCCGCCGGGCACGGCCCTGCCGTTCCCGTTCGTGCGCGTGGTCGGGCGGCGCGCGATCATCTCCGGGCACGGGCCGCAGGATCCCGACGGCTCGATCGCGGGGCCGCTGGGCAAGGTGGGGCGCGAGCTCACGGTCGAGCAGGGCTATCACGCGGCGCGCCTGACCGCGCTGTCGATCCTGGGCGACCTGCGGCGCGCGCTCGGGGACCTCGACCGGGTCGGCGCGTGGGTGCGTGTCTTCGGCATGGTCAACTCGGCGCCCGGGTTCGACCGGCAGCCCGCCGTCATCAACGGGTTCTCCGACCTCGTGCTCGAGTTGTACGGCCCCGTCGCGGGCGCGCACGCGCGAAGCGCCGTCGGCATGGCCGCGCTGCCGTTCGGCATCCCGGTCGAGATCGAGGGCGAGGTGGAGGTGACGGCGTGAAACGGCGCTCGGAGTGGGCCGTCGGGGCGGGCGTGCTGTTCGTGGTCCTGGTCATGACGATCGTCGACGCCGTGCCGGCCCCGCCGCAGTCCTGGCGCGGCGGCTGGATCCACGCGCGCGGCACCGCCGCGCCGGCGCGGTAGGCGGGCGGCGCACCCTCGGGGAGGTCGGAATGGTCATCACGATGCTGGAAGCGCACGTGGAGAGCGATCGCGTCGGCGACCTGGAGCGCGCGTTCCGGGAGGCGACGCGACACGTCACGGACGATCTCGTCGAGACGTTCCTCGTCCGCGACTCGCGCGACACGGCCACGTTCCGGATCCTCACGGTGTGGCCGAGCCGCGAGACGCTGCAGCGCATGCGCGCATCGGGCGGGACGCCGAAGGGGATCCAGATCTTCGAGGCGGCAGGGGCGACGCCGACGCTCTCGATCCTCGAGGTCATCGAACACGCTGCGAGGTAGCGTCCCCGCGCCGGGTCCGCGAGCGGGCGACGACGCCATCCCCGAGCCATGGTCCGGAGGGTCCCCATTCTCAGCGACGAGAACCAGATCCGCGAGTTCGTGTCCGCCAGGATGACGGCGGGCACGGCGGGCGACGTGGACGCCGCGGCGCGCGCCGGTCACGCGCTCAAGGTGCCCGGGCGGCCGGGCGACCGCGAGGTGATCGCGTGCGACGCGAACGCGCCCGCGCCGGCGCAGGAGCCGCCGCGATGAGC
>JBAIWU010000357.1:0-3860 GCA_037917155.1 Candidatus Eiseniibacteriota bacterium | reverse complement strand
TCTTCGGGTTCTTCAGCGCCAGAACCATCGTGATCGCCGCCGTCAGCGTCGTCTTGCCGTGGTCCACGTGCCCGATCGTCCCCACGTTCACGTGAGGCTTCGTGCGCTCGAATTTCGCCTTCGCCATCTCGGCCTGCTCCTGTCTTCGCTGATGGTTGCGACACGGGCCGTCCGCTCGTGCGGACGCCCCGGACTTCCGCGCGCACGACGCCCGGCGTGCGCCCCGTCGTCTCTAGGCCTTCACTCCATCCGGCATGCGCCGTCGTGACGGACGCGGCACCTGCGCAAGGCGGATGGAGCCCACGATCGGAATCGAACCGATGACCTTCTCCTTACCATGGAGATGCTCTACCGACTGAGCTACGTGGGCGTACGACAACAACTCCCCTCACAGCGGGCAGCACTGCGCGACGACATCCAGCGGGCAGGAAGTACCGACCGGCGCGGGAGGGCTGGCTCGAGCGGGGTGCATCCGTGAGAAGACACACGACCCCGAGGCGACGTCCCAGATGCGGACGTCGTCGGGGTGCAGCGCGAGAAAGGGAATCTAGGGAGCGCCGGCCGGGCGTGTCAACGCAAATTTAGAAAAAAGAGGGGCTTGCGCCGATCAGGTGACGGGCGGACGAACGCGGCGGCCGGGTCGTCGGAGGGCGTGAACCGCGGCCGCGGCGCGCTGTCGTGAGTTGGCAAAATCCGAGACAGACGCGAGAGCGCGCGCGTTCGCCCGAAAGGGATGGAGCGGGAAACGGGATTCGAACCCGCGACCCTCGGCTTGGAAGGCCGATGCTCTAGCCGCTGAGCTATTCCCGCTCGGGATACCGGGTTGGATGATCCAGATGGTGGAGGGGGAAGGATTCGAACCTTCGAAGGCGTACGCCGGCAGATTTACAGTCTGCTCCCTTTGGCCGCTCGGGCACCCCTCCACACCACCTCGCCGCCACCGCCAGGCGGCATCGGGAGGTGTCACGGTCCTCGGCTGGCGGCCCTGCCGGGGGCAGCACACTCGGGGCGCCCCTTCCCGGCAGGTCAGCAGAGCTGGCGAAGGGACTCGAACCCCCAACCACCTCATTACAAATGAGATGCTCTACCAATTGAGCTACGCCAGCGCGAGCCCTCAGGCGAGGAAAAGCAGGGGGGAAGATAGACACGCGGCCGCGGGGTGTCAAGAACGGCGGGGGGCGCACGGCGCCGGGCCGGGCAGGCGGCGAAGTGCCGCGAGGCGGCAATTCGAAGAGGCAGCCGATCAGCGAGCGAACTCACTGTCGACTGCCTCTTCCCGTCAGGGCCGGGAGCGACCGGGATGAACTCCTCAACCCTGACGACTTCGTTGACCGGGCGTATTTGGTTTTTTTTGCTGCTGCTTCTGAATCACTACTCACCTGCGAACTACCGACCGTTTGAGAGCTTGATCCCCCCCTTGCGGCTGTTTCGCTTCGGCCGCCGCCGCGGCTGCGGCGGCGTCCGACGCGAAGTGCTCAACTCGGGTACGAGCCCGGGGCACCGAGGCGCCCACTGTTGAGACCACTTCTTCCAACGGAAACCAGGTGGGGCTTGGCGGTCGCGCGACCGGAGGAGGTGCTGCCCAGCGCGCGACCTCGCCGTCGCCCAGGGCCCCACTCCCCAGCAGGACCCCTTGAATCAAACCCCCTGCGAGCAACTGCTGAAATCCGTATCCGCGGGGGTCATAAAGCAGCCTGCGTGCCAGTCCATGCCGCTCGCGCTCGCGGGACGCACACCGACTCACAATGACTTGCCTCACATGGAATTGCGTGGCCTTATGGCAAGCGTCCGGCGGCCCGGCGCGGCTGCACGGGAGGCGGCTGTCACCTGCGCGGACGTAACACGCTGAACATCCCGTTTCACGATTCGCCCGCGGTTTTCGCGGCTTTAACGGCTGTTACCGCGGAGGTAACACCTGTTCGGGGGGTGACAATGCGGACGGACGCCGCCACCGGCGCGCCGCGCGAGGCCACAAGCACAGAGGCGCGGAACCCGAGTGGGTTCCGCGCCTCGCGCGGGGCATGGGGCCTCAGAGTTCGATGTTCAGGCGCTTGAGCCGGGCGTAGAGGGTCTTGCGGCTCACGCCGACGAGCTGCGCGAGCCGGCTCTTGTTGCCGTGCGAATCCCGCCAGGCCGCGAGGATCGCGTCGCGCTCGGCCGCGGCCCGGTCGGCCAGCCGCGGCGCGCGCGCGCCCGGCTCCTCGGAGAGGAACGGCAGCACCTCGGCCACGCCGATCAGGCCGCTGCCCGCGTGCAGCGCGGCGATACGCTTCATCACGTTCTCGAGCTCGCGCACATTGCCCGGCCACGCGTACGAGCGCAGCACCGCCTCGGTCTCGTGCGCCAGGCGCGGGCCGTCGAGGCCGCCGTAGAACGACAGGAAGTGGCGGGCCAGGGGCACGATGTCCTCCACGCGCTCGCGCAGCGCGGGCAGGCGGATCTCGATCTCGTTGAGGCGGAACAGCAGGTCGCGCCGGAACAGCCGCTCGCCGTCGAGGCCGCGGAGCGTCCGGTTCGTGGCCGCGATGATGCGCACGTCCGCGCGTCGCACCTGCGTCTCGCCGAGCCGCAGGTACTCGCCGCTCTCGAGGAAGCGCAGGAGCGTCACCTGCACGTCGTGCGGCAGCTCGCCGGCCTCGTCGAGGAAGAGCGTGCCGCCGTTGGCGGCCTCGACCAATCCGATGCCCTCGGCGTGGGCGCCGGTGAAGGCCCCCTTGCGGTGGCCGAAGAGCTGCGACAGCGCGAGGTCGGCGCGCAGCGCGCCGCAGTTCACGGCGAGGAACGGCTTCGCCGCGCGCGGCGACAGCGCATGGATCGTCCGCGCGATGAGCTCCTTGCCGGTGCCGGTGGCGCCCGTCACCAGCACGCTCAGCTCGGTGGCCGCGGCGCGGCGCGCCAGCAGCTCCACCTGCCGCATGCCCGACGAGCACGCGACGAGGCTCGGCGCGCGGTGCCGGCGACCCAACACGGACTCGGTCCGTGCCGGCAGCGGCTCCACGGGGGCGCCCAGCGCGCGCTGCAGCTCGGTCTCGGCGGCCTCGAGCCAGTGCTCGCTGCCGATCTCGGAGAACAGTGCGCACGCCTGGAAAAGCGGCACGCGGGACGCGCGCGCATCCTCGCCGTGGCGGCCGAGGAGCAGCAGGGTCTTGCCCAGCTCGTGGCGCTCGCGGCACGCGCGCAGCAGCGTGACCGCGGTGGTCCAATGATCGAGCGCGGCACGGCGCTCGCCCCGTGCCAGCGCGATCTCGCCCGCGACGCGGTGCGAGACGGCGTACTCGAGCCGGTCGTCGATGCGGCGCGCGAGCCGCTGCGCGCGCGAGCACGCCGCGTCGGCCTCGCCCAGGCGCGACAGCGCGCACAGCGCCTCCGCGCGGCGGCGCTCGATCTCGACGACGAGGTCGCCGTCGGGCGCGGTGCGCTCGGCCATCGCGAGCGCCTCGTTGTAGCGGCCCATGGCCGCCTCGGGACGCCCGCGATCGAAGTCGAGCTCGCCCATGAACTCCAGCGCGAGCACCTCCTCGCGCCGCGCGCCCAGCCGGCGAGCGCGCTCGAGCGCGGTGAGGAAGCGGGTCTCGGCCTCGGCGAAGCGGCGCTGCAGCCGGAGCACGTTGCCGAGCCCGATGCCGACGCGCGTGAGGCGGTTCTCCTCGCCGATGCGCACGAGCACGGTCTCGGCCTCGCGGTAACGCTCCGCCGCGCTGTCCCACTCGCCCATCTTCTGGTGGACGATGCCGAGGTTCATCAGCGGGCCCGCCGTGTCGGCGAACCGGCCCGCCTGCTCGTACGTCTCGAGCGACGAGCGGAAGTAGGCGACGGCCGCGTCCCATTCGCACAGGTTCTTGTGCACGAGGCCGAGGTTG
>JBAIWU010000356.1:0-3492 GCA_037917155.1 Candidatus Eiseniibacteriota bacterium | reverse complement strand
GCGCGCCCAGCGCTCGAGCGCCGCCAGCCCGAACAGCCGGTAGGGCGCGAGCGGGTCGGCGGCGCCCGCGAGGAAGCGCTCGACCTCGGCGCGCAGGGCGCCCGGCCGGTAGAGCGCGCCCGTCGCGGCCGGCGCGAGCAGCAGTCCCTCCAGCCACGGGCGCAGCCGGCCGCGCAGCCAGTCCGCGAGCGGGAGCTGGAAGCCCTGCTTGCGCGCGGCGAGCGGGGCCGCGGGGAGCCGGTCGCGCACGAGCCGCCGCAGCAGCGGCTTCGTGGCGATGATCGAGGCGCGCCGCCCGGGCGAGAGGCGCGCGAGGTGCTCGAACAACCGGTGGTCGAGCAGCGGCGAGCGGTTCTCGAGCGCGTGGCGCATCGAGGCGACGTCCACCTTGAGCAGCAGGTCGTCCGGCAGGTAGACGCCGGTGTCCCAGTCGAACAGCGCGCCGACGAGGCCGCCCGCGGGCCGCCCCGGCGTGGCGGCGGGCGGCGGCGCGGGACCGAACAGGTCGTCGAGCTGCGCGCCGGAGGCCACCGAGCCCAGCTCGCGGGCTGCCGCCGGGGCGCCGGCGCACGCGTAGGCCTCGAGCGCCGTCCTCGCGTGCGCGCCGGGGCGTCCCAGCGCGCGCAGCGCAGCGAGGCCGCCCGGCAGCGAGGCAGCGAGATCGACGCGGCGCGCGAAGCGGTAGCGCGGGTAGCCGCCGAACAGCTCGTCACCGCCGTCGCCGTTGAGGATCACCTTCACGTGGCGCGAGGCCTCGCGCGCGATGAGCGCGGTCGTGACCACGGCGCTGTCGCCGAGCGGCTCGCCGAAGTGGTCGAGCACCGCGTCGAGCTCGCGCTCGAGGTCGGGCTCGACGACCAGCTCGACGTGCTCCGCCCCGAAGCGCGCGGCCGAGTCCCGGGCGATGTCGCGCTCGTCGGGCAGGCCCGCGAAGCCGATCGTGAACGTGCGGATGGGCCGGTGGCCGATCGCGTGCAGCCGCTCGAGCACGGTCGTGGAATCGACGCCCCCGCTCAGGAACACGCCGATCGGCACGTCGCTCACCGTGCGCAGCCGCGTCGCCTCGAGCAGCTCGGCGTCGAGCCGCTCGAGCCAGGGCCCGTCGGCGCGCTGCGCCGGGTCGGGCGCCGGCAGCCGCCACCAGCGCACCGGCTCCGGGGCCGCGGCGCCCGCGCGAACGGTCAGGTGGTGCGCGGCCGGCAGACGGTGGATGCCGGCGAGCGCGGTGCGCGGCGCCGGCACGTAGAGCAGGCGCGCGAACTCGCGCGCGCGCTCGCGGTCGAGACGCGCCCGCACGAACGGCAGCCGCAGGAGCGCCTGCGCCTCGGACGCGAACGCGAGGAACTCGTCCGTGCGCACCCACAGGAGGGGCTTCTTGCCCAGGCGGTCGCGGGCGAGGAGCAGCTCGCCGCTCGCCGAATCGTAGAGCCCGAACGCGAACATGCCGCGAACCGCGTCGAGCCCGGCGACGCCGCGGCGCGCGACGAGCTCGAGGAGCACCTCGGTGTCGGAACGGGACCGGAACGAGGCGCCCTCGGCCTCGAGCTCGCGTCGCAGCGCGGCGTGGTTGTAGACCTCGCCGTTCTGTACGATCACCCGGCGGCCGTCGGCCGAGCGCATGGGCTGGGCGCCGCCCTCGCTCGTGTCGATGATCGCGAGGCGCGCGTGCGCGAGCACGATGCGGGCGTCCGCGTGGACGCCCTCGCCGTCGGGCCCGCGATGGCGCAGCGCGGCGAGCATGGCCTCGCCCCACGCGCGCTCGGGCGGCCGCCCGCCGAGGGCGAGGACGCCGGCGATCCCGCACATCTCAGAGGCGTCCCCTGCGCGGGACGGGCCGGCGGGCGAGGGATGACGCGGACCGCGGATCGTTCATGTGGGAGAGGGCGCCACCGGGAGGGCTGGAGGGACGTCGGCACCGGACGACGCCGCACTATAGCATGCGCCTCGCGGGCGGAGGCCGCGGCGCGCGGCGGCCCGCCGGCCAGCGACGCACATCGCGGCGGTCGCGACCGCCGCGGTTGACGGGTCTGCGGGGCTCCCGGAGACTGCGCGCCCATGTCCGAGTCCCGCACGGAGGTGTGGAAGCAGCGCGCCGGCCGCCTCTGGCTCACGGCGGGCGCGTCCGCCGTCACGGCGATCGGCAGCGTCGCCCGCAACAAGTGGCTCGCCCTGCACCTCGACCCGTCGGGACTGGGCGTGCTCGGCCAGGTCGTGGCGGGCCAGACGTGGCTCGGCACGCTCACCGGGCTCGGGCTCACGGTGCCGGTGGCGCGTGCGCTCGGAGCGGCGCTGGGCCGGCGCGACGGCGACGCGATGCGGCGCACGGTGGGCACGGCGCTCGGCGTCGTGCGCGCCACCACGATCGGCGCCGCGGCGCTGGGGCTGGTGTTCGCGCCGCTCGCGAGCCGCGCGCTCTTCGGGACCCCGGAGCACGCCGGGCTCGTGCGCATCTCGATGCTGGCGGTGGTCGGCCTGGGCTTCCAGGCCGTGCTGCAGGGCGTGTTCGCGGGGCACTCGGACGTGCGCGCGCCGTTCACCTATGCGCTCGCGGGCAACGTTGGCGTGGTCGTCCTCGTGCTCCTCGCCGTGCCGCGCTTCGGCCTCTCGGGCGCGGTCTGGAGCACGAGCCTCTTCTGGCCCGTCGCCATCGCGGTGACGCTGCTCGCGCACCGGCGCGCCTACGCGGCCGTGCTCGCAGGGCCGGGCGGCTTCCGCGTGGACCGGCCCGAGGGCGCGGCGCTCGTGCGCGTGGCCCTGGCGGCGCTCGGACTCGCCCTCGTCGACCAGGGCGTGCTGCTCGCGCTGCGCTCGCACTACGTGCGCGTGGCGGGGATCTCGGCGAACGGTCTGCTGCAGGCATCCCTCGGCCTGTCGCAGCAGCTCGGCGCGGTGGTCTACGGCTACCTCGCGAGCTACGCGTTCGGGCGCGTGAGCGGGCTGCGCACGAGCGCCGAGGTGCGCGACTACACGCGGCTCCAGTGGCTGCCGCTCGTCGGCATCGGCTTCCTCGGCTGCGCCGCCGTGGGCCTGCTCGGCACGCCGCTGCTCCACCTGCTCTACTCGAGCCGGTTCGATCCGGCGCGGCCGATGCTGGTGTGGATGCTCGTCGGCGAGTTCGCGAAGGTGGGCGTGCAGGTCTGGGCGCTGGGCGCGCTGCCCATCGGCGGCGTGCGCCTGTGGGTGCCGATCGGCGTCGCGGGCGCGATCGGCATGGGCGCGGGCTACGCGATCGCGGTGGCCGCGGGCGCGGGGGCGCTGGCCCTGCCGTACGCGTACGCGGCGGGGAACGGCTTCGCCCTGCTCGTGACCGGCGCGCTGATGAGCGCGCGCGGCGTCACGCTGCGCGGCCGCGACCTCGCGGCGCTCGCGGGCGGGCTCGCGCTGCTCGTGCTCCTCGCGCGGCTCGCCGTCCGCGCCTGAGGCCGCTCAGCGCCGCGGCGCGAGGCCGCGGCGGGCCAGCTCGGCGAACAGCGCCTCGAAGCGCCGCTCCCA
>JBAIWU010000355.1:0-2721 GCA_037917155.1 Candidatus Eiseniibacteriota bacterium | reverse complement strand
CCTCGGCATCGTCGGCGTCGCGGTCCACAAGCACGAGGGCCGGCTGCGCCTAGGCATCAGCTCGGCCGCGCCGACGCCGCTGCTCGTCGACGGGCTCGCCGAGTCGGACCCGGTCGACGCGGTCGTCGCCGCCGCGCGCGGCGCGATCCGGCCCATCAGCGACGTGCGCTGCTCGAAGGACTACCGGGAGCACATGGTCGAGGTCTTCGTCCGCCGGCTCCTGCAGGAGGTGAAGTGATGAGGATCGCCTTCACGGTGAACGGACAGCGTTACGAGCGCGAGGTGGCGGGCCATCGCACGCTGCTGCACGTCCTGCGCGAGGAGCTCGGGCTCACGGGCTCCAAGGAGGGCTGCGGCGCGGGCGAGTGCGGCGCCTGCACGGTGCTGCTCGACGGCCGCGCGGTGAATGCCTGCATGGTGCTCGCCGCCGAGGCCGACGGCCGCGCGATCGAGACCATCGAGGGCGAGGCGAAGCAGGGCCGGCTGTCGGCGATCCAGGAGGCGTTCAACCGCCACCACGCCGTGCAGTGCGGCTTCTGCACCGGCGGCATGGTGATGAGCGTGCGCGAGCTGCTGGCGCGCAACCCGAAGCCCACGGTCGAGCAGATCCGCGAGGGCATCGAGGGGAACTTCTGCCGCTGCACCGGCTACCAGCAGGTCATCGAGGCGGTGCTCGACGTCACCGGCCAGCCCGGCGCGAATGGAGGGCTCCGCCATGCGTGACGCCATCGACACCGGCGACCTGATGCACGTCGGCAGGGTGCGCGACCGCTCCGAGGCCGTCGCCAAGCTGACCGGCGAGGCCGTGTACGCGAGCGACCTCGCGTTCCCCGGCATGCTGCACGCGCAGGTGGTCAAGAGCCCGCACGCGCGCGCCCGCATCCGGCGCATCGACACCTCGAAGGCCGAGGCGCTGCCCGGCGTGCGCGCCGTGCTCACGGGCGCCGAGCTCGAATACCGGCTCGGCCTGTACATCGTGGACAAGCACATCCTGGCGCGGAACGAGGTCCGGCACTTCGGCGAGGCGGTGGCCGCGGTGGCTGCGGACACGCTCGAGATCGCGCGCGCGGCGGCCGAGCTGGTCGAGGTCGACTACGAGGTGCTGGCCGCGGTGCTCAACCACATGGACGCCCTGAAGGAGGGCGCGCCGCTCGTGCACCCCGACCTCGGCTCGTACGACTACGTCGCCGCGGTGTTCAGCCCGAAGCCGGGCACGAACATCGCGAACCTGACCAAGCTGCGGAAAGGCGACGTCGAGAAGGGCTTCGCCGAGGCGGAGTGGATCGTCGAGCGCGAGTACACGAACCCCTCGGTCCAGCACGTGCCCATGGAGACGCACGTCGCGATCGTCGAGTGGCGCACGGGCGACCAGGTCACGATCTGGTCGAGCGCCCAGTCGCCGTTCACCGTGCGCAACCTCTTCTGCTACGCGTTCAAGCTGCCGCACAACAACGTCCGCGTGATCGTGCCGCACGTGGGCGGCGGCTTCGGCGGCAAGGCCGGCATCCACCTCGAGCCGCTGTGCGCGTGCCTCTCGCGCAAGGCGGGCGGGCGGCCGGTGAAGTTCCAGGCCACGCGCGAGGAGGAGTTCAGCCTGCTCCCGTGCCGCAGCGCGCTCACCTACCGCATCAAGACCGGCGTCGGCGCGGACGGCCGGATCACCGCGCAGAAGATGACGATGTACTGGGACGCCGGCGCGTACGCGGACTACGCGGTGAACGTGACGCGGGCCTCGGGCTACTCCGGCGCGGGGCCGTACGAGATCCCCAACGCGTGGCTCGACGCCTACACGCTGTACACGAACAAGCCGTACGGCACGGCGTACCGCGGCTTCGGGCACGTCGAGTTCTTCTGGGGCCTCGAGCGGCACATGGAGCTGGTCGCCGAGGCGATCGGGATGGACCCGCTCGAGTTCCGCCGCCGCAACGCGCTGCGGCCCGGCTCGCGCACGCTGACCGGCGAGACGATCACCACGCACTCCGGCGACGTCGTGAAGTGCATCGACGCCGTCGCGGCGTCGATCGGCTGGGGCCGCACGAGCCCCGACGAGGCCGCGCACGAGGCGCGCACGGGACGCCGGATCGGCAAGGGGATCGCGGCGCTGCACAAGGCGCCCGCGATGCCGCCGTTCACGGCCACGGCGGTCGTCGTCAAGATGAACTCCGACGCCACCGTGATCGTGAACCTGGGCCTGACCGAGATAGGGCAGGGCTCGACCACGATGATCGCGCAGATCGTGGCCGAGCGGCTGCGCTTCGACCTCTCGAAGGTCCACGTCGTCGTCGACAAGGACACCTCTCGCGACCCGTACGACTGGCAGACGGTCGCCTCGAAGGGGATCGTCCTGAGCGGCAATGCCGCGGTCCTCGCGTGCGACGACCTGCTGCGGCAGGCGTACGACGTGGCCGCGCAGGCGCTGCGCGCGCAGCCCTGCGACCTCGACCACGACGGCGAGAAGGTCTTCGTCGTCCACCACCCGGAGCAGTCCGTGTCGTTCGCGGCGCTGTCGGTGGGCTACACGTTCCCGAACGGCAACGCGGTCGGCGGCCCGCTGATCGGCGTCGGGCGCTACATCGCACAGGGGCTCACGAACCTCGACAAGGAGACCGGGCAGGGCAACCCGGCGCTCGACTGGACCTACGGCGCGCACGGCGTCGTGGTCGAGGTCGACCCGGCGAGCGGCGAGTACCGGGTGCTGAAGATCGCGTCGGCGTTCGACGT
>JBAIWU010000354.1:0-1969 GCA_037917155.1 Candidatus Eiseniibacteriota bacterium | reverse complement strand
TGTCCGTTGGTGTCGGGCGTCGGCGCCGACCGCGACGTGGGCGGCCCCGTGAGGACTTCCCATTCCACTCCCTCCTCGCTCGCGCGGACGAGGTCGCTGTCGTCGCGCAGGTCGTCGGGGTCGTCGCGGGTCATCAGGTCGTCGTTGCGGAGCATGCGCTCGAGCCGCTCGCGGAGCGGATGGTCGAGCTCGCCGAGCTGGAGCAGCAGCTCGCGACGGCGCTCGGGCTCGCGCCGGTGCAGCTCCCATGCGATCCGCACGGAGCCGCCGCGGTGCGCCAGGTCGACGAGCGCCGCGCACGCGGACTGCACGACGGTGGCGTTGCTGTCGCCGCACAGGCGCAGCAGCCCCGCCGCGGCCGGCCGGTAGCCGAGGCGCCCGAGCACGCGCGCGGCGCTCGAGCGCGAGAACCACAGCCCCTGTTCGAGGATCGGGAGCAGCGTCTCGCCGCCGCGGTCGCCCATGCGCAGCAGCGCGTGCTCGGCGAGGTCGCGCAGGTACCACGACTCGTCGCACAGGCACTCCACCAGCAGCGACATCGCCTCCTCGTCGCGCCGCTGCTCGAGCGACCGCACGTAGTCGCGCTTGCCGGCGAGGCCGCGCGCGTTCATCGCGTCGATCGTGCGTCCCGCCCCGTACTTGTCATCCGACATCGTCGTTCTCTCCATGGTCGCCCGCGGCGACGATCATGCTCCACAGCTCTTCGAGCAGCTCCCGGAGACCCTCGCCGCTGTGGGCGCTGATCAGCCGGGCGTCCGGCAGGCCCGCCGCGGCGGCGCGACCGGCGTGCTCCTCCGGCGGCAGCACGTCCGCCTTGCTCAGGATGACGATACGCGGTTTCTCGGCCAGCGTCGCGCCGTATTGCGTGATCTCCCGTTCCAGCAGCACCAGCGTCGACTTCGCGTCCTCGCTCGGGGCCTCGACCACGAACGCCAGCACCCGCGTCCGCTCGACGTGGCGGAGGAACTGGTGCCCCAGCCCCCGGCCCTCGCTCGCGCCCTCGATCAGCCCCGGCAGGTCCGCGACCACGAACGTGCGCTCCGGATCGAGCGCCACGATGCCCAGGACGGGCTCGAGCGTGGTGAACGGGTAGTCGGCGATCTTGGGACGCGCCCGCGTGATGCGCGACAGGAGCGTGGACTTGCCCGCGTTGGGCAGGCCCACCAGCCCGACGTCGGCGATGAGCTTGAGCTCGAGGACGAGCAGCCGCTCCTCGCCCCCCTCACCCGGGTCCGCGCGGCGCGGCGCCTGGTTCGTCGCGGTGGCGAAGCGCGCGTTGCCTCGGCCCCCGCGCCCGCCCTTCGCGGCCGTCCAGGCGTCGCCCGGACGGGCCAGGTCGGCCACCACCTCGCCGGTCCCGGCGTCCTTCACCACGGTGCCGCGAGGCACCCGGATGACGAGGTCGTCCGCATCGCGGCCGGTCCGGTTCGCGCCCTGTCCCGCGCGGCCGGACGCGGCACGGTATCGGGGCTGTTCGCGGCAGTCAAGGAGCGTGCGCACGTGCGGGTCGACCTGCAGCACGACGCTGCCGCCGCGCCCGCCGTCCCCGCCGTCGGGCCCGCCCTTGGGCACGTACTTCTCGCGCCGGAAGCTGATGCAGCCCGGACCGCCCGCTCCCGAGACGACGTGGATCTTCGCGAGGTCGACGAGCACGCTCAGCCCTCCGCCCCGGCGGCCTGCTGCGCGCGCGACAGCGCCGCCACGAGCCCGCCCGCGCGCACGACCTCGCGCCAGGCGTCGTCGAGCGCGACGCGCGCCCACAGCGCGGTGCCGCGCGTGAGGTCGCGCACGGCGAGCCAGCCGCCGCGCGCGAGCGCCTCGTCGACGTCCGTGAGCTCGAGCTCGTCGCCCGCGCACACGCCGGGCGCATCCGCCGGCGTCCGCCAGGCGAGCGGCACGACGCCCTGCGCGGCCAGCGCGCGCGCGTGCGCCGGCGCGAACGCGCGGGCGAGCACCGCGCGCACGCCCA
>JBAIWU010000353.1:0-1523 GCA_037917155.1 Candidatus Eiseniibacteriota bacterium | reverse complement strand
CGACGGGCTCGACAAGTGCCCCAACACGCCGCCCGGCTGCAAGGTGGACGCGACCGGCTGCTCGCTGGACGCCGACGGCGACGGCGTGTGCGACGGCGTCGACCAGTGCCCGGACACGCCCAAGGGCGCGAAGGTGGACGCCAAGGGCTGCCCGATCGACAGCGACGGCGACGGCGTGCCGGACGGCATCGACCAGTGCCCGGACACGCCCAAGGGCGCGGTCGTGGACGCGAAGGGCTGCCCGGTCGACAGCGACGGCGACGGCGTGCCGGACGGCATCGACCAGTGCCCCAACACGCCCGCGGGCCTGCGCGTGGACGAGAAGGGCTGCCCGATCGAGGTGAGCGTGCACGAGACCGAGCTGCTCGACACGGGCGTGATCACGCTGCGCAACGTGACCTTCGACGTCAACAAGGCCACGATCAAGGCCGAGAGCGACACGGTGCTCGACGAGATCGCGAAGATCCTGCTGCAGTACCCGACGCTGCGGATCGAGATCGGCGGCCACACCGACAACACCGGCGGCAAGGCGAAGAACATGACGCTCTCGCAGGAGCGCGCGAAGGCGGTGCTCGCGTACCTGACCGGCAAGTACCCGACGCTCGACGCGTCGCACTTCACGGTCATGGGCTACGGTCCCACGGTGCCGGTCGCGCCGAACACCAGCGCGCTCGGCCGGGCCCGCAACCGCCGGGTCGAGTTCAAGGTGCTCAACCCCGAGGCGCTCAAGATCGAGCGCGAGAAGCGGCACTTCCTCAAGGTCGGCGAGAGCGCCCCGGCGCCGCCTCCCTCTCCCGCCCCGGCCGACACCACGAAGCACTGAAGCCGCGCCGAGCAGCGACGCCCCGCCGGCCTTGCCGGCGGGGCGTCGTCGTGACCGCGCGGCGGGCCGCGCGGCGCTCACGTCTTCTGCTTCTTCTTCTCCGCGGCCGGGAAGAGCACGTTGTTGAGGATCAGCCGGTAGCCGGGCGAGTGCGGGTACTCGTCCAGCTTGGTGGCCGGGTCGCCGACCATGTGCTGGTAGTCCTCGGGATCGTGCCCGCCCAGGAACGTGAACGTGCCCCGCCCGAACTCGCCGTGCAGGTACTTCACCTCGTCGGTGCCCTCGACCTCGGCGAGCACGGTGACACCGGGCTTCAGGAGCGAGCGGCGGAAGCCGGTGCTCTGACCGAGGAACTCCGGGATCGCGTTCACGTGGTCCTGCGTGAGCATGGTGGGCACGGGGTCGTTCTTGGCGCTGAAGTCGAAAAGCGTGAACACGGTGTTCGGGCCGCGGACGTTCGCCTCGGCGGTGACGTCGATGTCGGAGAAGCGGTAGGCGAGCGGGTCCATCTCGAGGCGGAAGTTGCGGAACGCCAGGCAGCGCGAGTAGTCGAGCTTGCGGTTGCAGTCGGGATCGGGCGGGTCGCCGTCGTAGACCACGTCGGCGATGTCCAGCCCCTGCGCCGCGAGCGCGATGTCGTACGTGTCGGTCGCCGAGCACATGCCGAACATGAACCCGCCGCGGCCGATGTAGTCGCGGA
>JBAIWU010000352.1:0-1675 GCA_037917155.1 Candidatus Eiseniibacteriota bacterium | reverse complement strand
CGCCGGCGAGCGTCTCGCCGGCGGCCTCGGCGGCTATCGAGACGGCGTAGGCTGGGAAGCCGTAAAGGTAGTTCGTCGTGCCGTCGAGCGGGTCGATGACCCAGCGCACGCTCGCGCCCGCGCCGGCGGCGTGCGCGCCCGACTCCTCGGCGAGCACGGCGTGCCCCGGGAAGCGCGCGCGGATGCGCTCGAGCAGCCGCGCCTCCGAGCGCCGGTCGTACTCGGTGACGAGGTCGATCCGCCCCTTGCGCTCGGGGGCGTGGATGCGCCCGTAGCCCTCGCGCACGATCGCGCCCGCGTCGCGCGCGAACTCGACGGCGGCGTCGCGCAGGACGCGCGGGTCGGTGTCGCTCACGTGGTCCTCCGGGCCGCGCTCGCGCGGCAGATCTGGCGGTAGTCGCACTGCCCGCAGGTGCGCACGTCGGGCGTGGGCTCGAAGCGCGCGGAGCGGATGCCCGCGGCCGCGGCCGCCGCGCGCTCGCGCGCCCGCTCGAGGTGCTCGTCCTCGACGTCGGCCGCGCCCACCTCGCCCGAGGCCACGAAGTGCAGCTCGACGCGCGCCGGCACGGCGCCGCGCGTCTCGCGGTACGCGAGCGCGTACAGGCCGAGCTGGCCGTCGCGCAGGCTGTCCTTCGCCCGGGCCGCGGCCGCCTCGGGATCGTCGACCTGCGAGCTCTTGTAGTCCACGAGCACGATGCCTTCGGGGCGCTGGTCGATGCGGTCGAAGCGGCCGGTGATCTGCGTGTTGCCGAGCGGGAAGCGGAACTCCTGCTCGATCGCCAGGGGCACGACGTTGGCCGCGAGGTCCCGGCGCACGAAGCCCTCGAGCGCCTCGCGCCCCTGCGCGAACATGCGCTCCTCGTGCGAGGGGGTCAGGAAGCCCTCGCTCGACCAGGCGCCCTCGTACGCGGCGATGACGTCGCGGACCGCGACGGGCAGGCCCTTGATGCGGTGCTGGTGCCAGACGCGGATCGCGTGGTGGATCGCGCTGCCGTACATGCGCGTCGGGTCGGGTGGCAGCGGGACGTTCGCCACGTACGAGAAGTAGTACTGGAGCGGGCACGCGCGCCACGCGTCGATCGCGGTGTGGAAGATGACCACGGTCGCGTCCTCGCCCGCGGGCGCGAGCGGCGCCGCCGGCGGCTCGGGCACCGGCGCGAAGCGCGCGATCGATTCGAGCGCGGAGGCGCCGCGCGAGCCCTTGGGCGGCGCGGGCAGGTCGAGCGCCTCGAGCACGAAGCGGCTCGGTTTGTGCGCGCGCTTGCCGCCGAGGTCCTGCGCGTGGCAGAGCACGAGCCGGTCGCGCGCGCGCGTCATGCCCACGTAGAAGAGGCGCCGCTCCTCGCGGTAGTGCTCCTCGCGCTCGTCGCCCTGCACGTGGCGCAGTTCGGGCGGGAACGGCAGCGCGTCGCCCTTGGGGTACTGCGGGAAGCGCTGCTCGCTCAGGTCCACGAGGTAGACGGTCCGGAACTCGAGCCCCTTGGCGCCGTGCGCGGTGAGCAGGCTGACGGACTCCGCGTCCTCCTCGAGCTCGGCGGCCGCCGGGTCGTCGCCCATCTCGATCAGCAGGTCGAGGTGGGGGATGAACTGGTCGACGCGGTCGCGCTGCAGCAGCGGCCCGACGCGCGAGACGATGCCGAAGAGTTTGTTGAGGTTCTGCGCGCGCTCGAGGTTC